>CALFIC010000104.1 GCA_937876225.1 uncultured Chloroflexota bacterium
CAATTCTCAATTCTCAATTCTCAATTCTCAATTCTCAATTCTCAATTCTCAATTCTCAATTCTCAATTCTCAATTCTCAATTCTCAATTCCATCACAGGGGTGTATGTTACAATATTGGTGAAACGGTAACGTATTCCGAGGAGTAAATTCATGAAATTGCGTTTTTGGGTGCACCAAATTGTGGCTGCAAGCCTGATCCTTACCACCCTTGTGGCCTGTGGTGGATCTGCAAATACCGCTGCGCCGACTGCAGAAATCGTCGCACCTGTGGCTACTACGGCACCCGTAGCACCAGAAGCAACCGCAACTGCGCAACCGACCCTCGAACCAACCGTAGTACCTACCGCCACCAATATTCCGTTGCCTGCCGACCTCAATGTCATCCCATTGGTGCGTGGTCAAGTCACTAAACGCCCGTTCATGATGATGATTGATAATCACCCCGACGCCTATCCCCAATCGGGCCTCAACCGTGCCTCAGTGGTTTTTGAAGCCTTGGCTGAATACGGGATTACCCGCTTTATGGCGGTATTTCCCGGCGAATTGACTGCCGACGATCGCCACCTCGGTCCCGTGCGCAGTGCTCGGTTGTACTTTGTGCAATGGGCGATGGGTTTTGGGGCATTTTATGCCCACGCCGGTGGTTCCCCTGCTGGCCTCGAACTCGCTCAAAGCACCGACAAAATTATCAACCTCGATGCCTTGCGCAACGAATCGTCTAACTACTTCTTCCGGGTCGAAACCGACACGCGCGTCGCGCCCCACAATCTCTACAGCAACGGTACGTTGCTCCAAGCGCGTGCTGCTGCCGAATCAGCCCCATATACCCGGACAGATGTTGGCTTCCGCTATCGGCCCGCCCTCGAAGCATCCAAACGAGGCGCTGCTCAGACCTTTTCGTACTTCTTCTTGTATGATGATGCGCCGGTGGGTTGGAACTACGATCCTGCTAGCAACAACTACTATCGCACGCGCTATGGTAAAGCTGCCATGGATGAAGTGACGCAGGCCCAACTTTCGACCCAAAACGTTGTCGTCATCCAAGTCAAAGAAGCGCCCATCGAGGGTGACCCCAAATCACGTATCGACCAGCAAGTGGTCGGTAGTGGCAAGGGTATTTTGTACCGTGATGGCTTGCGCGAAGAAGTGACTTGGAACAAAGCGAGCCCTGAAGCACCCCTTATTTTCCTCGATAGCAATGGCCAAGATGTGATGTTTACTGCCGGTCAAATCTGGATTTCGGCAGTCCCAGACCTCGCCAACATCAGCGAGTCGTAAGCACAAAAAAGCGGAGCGCCCGCTGGCACTCCGCCGACTGACCAACCCCCGTGGTGCACGTGCACCATGGGGGTTTTTTAGAGTAATTCGCGGCGCCCTTCGAGGGCGGAGGTCAAGGTGTGCACGTCGGCCCATTCCAGGTCGCCGCCGGTGGGCAAGCCCCGAGCCAGGCGCGTGATGCGGGCGCCGAGCGGTACGATTTCGCGTTGTAGATAGGCGGCAGTCGCTTCGCCTTCGAGGTTGGGATTGGTGGCGATGATGACTTCGTTGATGCCTTCGTCGCGGATGCGTTCGAGTAAATCATCAAAGAAAATATCTTCGCGCCCCATGCCTTCGAGTGGCGCAATCCGGCCGTGGAGCACATGGTAGCGCCCCCGGAAAATGCCAGTGCGTTCGATGGCCAAGGCATCGAGTGCTTCTTCGACCACACAAATTACCGGCGCTTGGCGGTTGGGATTGCGACAGACCACGCACAATTCCTGATCGCTAATGAAGTGGCAGCGGTCGCATTGGCGTACTTGTTGTTTGACCGCCGTCAATGCGTCGGTCAAGGCTGCCACCCGTTGTTCGGAGGTGCGCAAAAAATGAAACGCCAAGCGTGAGGCGCTTTTGGGGCCGATGCCCGGCAAGCGCCCGAGTTCGTCGATGAGGCGTGAGACCGATTCGAGTAGTAGGGCCGTATCACTCATGGGCTTACATCAACCCGGGGATTTTCATGCCACCGGTGACGGCATTCATGCGTGATTCCGACACTGCTTTGGCTTTGCTGGCGGCATCGTTGACGGCTGTCAACAACAAATCCTGCAGGGTTTCGATGTCGCTGGGGTCAACAATCTGGGGGTCGATTTTGATGGCTTGGATTTCGCCATGGCCATTGGCGGTGACGGTGATGTAGCTCCCGGCACTGCCCACCACTTCGACGGTCTTGAGTTCTTCTTGGATTTTGGCCATTTGGCGTTGCATTTGCATGGCCATTTGTTGCATTTGACGGGGGTTCATGCGGTTTCTCCTTGATCGGGGGTTTCGATGCTGACGACATCTGCGTCAAACACATTCATAGCGGCACGCACCAATGGATTGGTGGTGGTATCGCGGATCTGTTCGCGCAGGGCGCTGCCGCTGTCGCGCTTGGCGGCTTCGGCCACACTGCGGATGGTATAGTTGACGCCCGTATAGCGGGCGATTACCTCTTCGAGGATGATGACATTGTTGCGCTCTTGGATTTTGTTGAGCAGCCATTCGTTGTCGGCCTTGAGGGTAATCACCGTGCCTTGGATGTCGATAGGGGCGATGCCACTTTTGATTAGGGCCTCGAGGTTGCGACTCTTGGAGCGCAAATCACGGATAATCGCCGGCCAGCGCTCGAGCAAATCGGTCACATCGCCAATCGGGCTGCGATCGCCCAACGGGGCGCTGGCGGGCACGGGGGCTGGTGTGGGAGCCGGTTCATTGTGTTGCTCGCGACTGGGTGGTGGCGATACTGGGCGTGGTGTTGTCGCCGGCGCGGGTGTGGGTGCGGGTGTCGGTGCTGATTGGGCACTGGGCCGTGGCACCTCACCGCCACTAGGGCGGGCGGGGGCGGCACTGGGTGGGGCGGCAGGGCGACTGACAGGTGCGGATGCCGGCGCCGCGCTACTCACCGGCGGCCCGGCGATGGCTTCGACCACCGCTAATTCGAGGGGTAATTGCCCGTAGGGGCTGGTGCGCAATTCGTAGTCGAGCTCACTCATGCGTCGCAACCAATAAACTAGCGAGCCCATTTGGGCGCGTTTGGCTTGGTCGCGCACCGCATCGGCTTCGCTTTCGGCGGCTTCGATGGCGGTACCGTTGGGGTCGGCTTTGACCAGCATTACGAGGCGCAAATGTTGTACGATATCGCGACTGAATTGGCGCATATCGGCGCCTTGGCTGGCCACCCGGGCCACCACTTGCAAGGCACTGGCCACATCGCTGTTGAGCAACGCCTCGGCCAAGATAATGACTTCTTGGGCGGCGGTCACTCCCAACAAGCCTTGTACCATCGCCATGCTGACCTGACCACTGCCATACGACATCAGCTGGTCAAAAATACTCAAGGCGTCACGCATACTGCCGGTGGCCGCCCGGGCGATAGCCTCGGCGACACCTGCTTCGATGTGGTAGCCTTCGGTGATGGCGATTTGGCGCAAATGATTGACGGTGTCGCTGACGTTGTGGCGGTTAAAGGTATAACGCTGACAGCGCGACAAAATCGTAGCCGGCACTTTGTGGATTTCGGTGGTGGCCAACACAAAAATCGCATGGTTGGGTGGTTCTTCGAGGGTTTTGAGCAACGCATTAAAGGCCGCCGTCGACAACATGTGCACTTCGTCGATGATATAGACCTTGTAACGGCCCAAGGCGGGGCGGAATTGCACCCGCTCGATGATTTCGCGGGCGTCGTCGACGCTGGTATGCGAGGCGGCGTCCATTTCGATGACGTCGACAGCACTGCCTTCGGCAGTCGCCACGCACATGCTACAGGTGCCGCAGGGGCGCTCGCTGGGCTCGGCTAAGCAGTTGACTGCTTTGGCAAGCAGGCGCGCCACGGTGGTTTTGCCCACGCCACGTGGCCCTGTAAACAAATAGGCATGACCGATGCGCCCGTCGACAATCGCATTGCGCAGGGTACGGACAATATGTTCTTGCCCCACAAGTTCATCAAATGTTTGGGAGCGATAACGCCGGTAGAGTGCCTGTGTCGCCATGGCGACCCCCTTGGTAGACGCAAACCTTCATACCCATTATAACGTGAATTCAGCGCCGAGGGGGGCGTGTTTGCGGAGATGCGTGCGCAGGCATTGAAACCTTTTTTACCCTTGCCAACGTCATGCTATTATCACATTGGTGATGCGGTATTTATGTTTATCGTCGATTTATTTCATCAAAAAGGAAATGCCATGCGACGTATCTTCATTTTATTAGGACTCACCCTGTTACTCGCCGCTTGTGGTAGCAGTAGTGCCACCACAGATTCGAGTGCCGGTTCGGCTCCCTCATCGGTCGAAAGGGCTCCTGTCATGCCCGACGCAGGAAACCCTGGCGCTATATCCAAAGACGCCGTTGGCCCGATACCCGGATCTAGTGGTACTGGCTCGACCGACCCCCTTAAACCGGGTGAGCGTTTGGTCGTACGTGATGCGAGCCTCGTCATGCAGGTCAGCGATGTCAACGCCGTCGACCAGCAGTTACGCGCTATGGTCAATGGCCAAAAAGGTTTCGTGCTCAGCTCGTCGTCGTCGGGTAGCGATCAAGATTTTGTGGTCTATTTGACTTTCAAAATTCCTAGCAATCAACTCGATGCCACGATTACGGCCGCCGAAAAAACCGCCCACAAGGTGCTGTCACGTAGTATGTCGGGCAACGATGTCACGTCACAATACGTCGACTTGGCGGGGCGTTTGACGTCGTTGACGGCAGCCCGCGACCGTTTGCTCGAGCTCCTCAAGAAAGCCGACAAAGTAGAAGATGCCGTGGCTGTCAACACCGCCTTGACCGACGTCCAGAGCCAGCTCGAGCAAGTGAC
Source organism: uncultured Chloroflexota bacterium (assembly GCA_937876225.1). GTDB lineage: Bacteria > Chloroflexota > Chloroflexia > Chloroflexales > Roseiflexaceae > UBA965. The sequence continues at coordinate 4,824 of CALFIC010000104.1, forward strand.
GGGCCAGATGCGCTACCTGCGCGAAAACGCGGCCTTGTCGTCACTGACGGTCGAACTCCATCCCATCCCCACCACCCCTATCGTCAACCCCGAAGGTTGGCAACCAGGTGAAGATGCCCGCGCCGCAGTGCGGAGCCTATTGGACTTTGCCCAAGGCCTCGGCTCGTTCCTGATTACGGCCGTAATCTGGACGCCGGTCTGGTTGCCACTCTTCTTTTTGGGGCGCTACTTGCGTCGGCGCTGGGTCGCGCGCCGTACACCCCCCGCTACGCCACCTGCGGCGTAAGGGCGTCATGGAATGCGTAGGGGCGCCATGGCGTATAGGGCGCCATGGCGTATAGGGTGCCATGGCGTAGGGGCGCCATGAAATGACGCCCCTACGCCGAGGCCCCACTATACTGCGTCAGCGACCAGCGCCACACGACGCGCAACAGCACGAGGAACCCCAGCGCCACCCCCGCTTGGATCAGCACCGTGGTCGCATCGATGCGGGCGGTAATGACTTGGGCAGGCACCGTGACCGCAAAGGCCATGGGGACAATATAGGTCAAAATAATCCGCATCCAGCCTGGGTAAATCGTGACCGGCAAGCGCCCTGCCGAGGCTACGTTGTCAAACAACTCAAAGACGTTGTCGATGCGAATCGCCCAAAACGCAATGCAGCCAATCAACATCCACACCGCATACAAAATCGCAATTCCCAGCAACAGCGTCACCCCAAACAAGCCGGCTTGCCACAGGCTAATCTGGTTCCCCAAGCGCCACACCGCATCGCCCACAATCAGCAATCCGGCCACCACGTCGATGAGTTGCCAGACCCGCACTTCGCGGATGCTGACCTGCCATTGGGCATCCATCGGTTTGGTCAGCACAAAATCAAAGTTGCCTTGGTGAATATCGCCAATCAAACGATCAATGTTGGGTTGCATGCTGACGCGAATCACCGCCATCAGCACGGTATACACCCCCAATAAGGCCTGGAGCTCGTAACGATTCCAGCCCCCCAAGTTGTCGGTATGGCTATACACCAGCGCCAGCACCACCAACGCCGTCACTAAGGCGATGGCTGATTCGAGTAACTGGATAAAAAAATTCAGCCGGTACTGCAGTTCATTCATGACGGCGAGGCGCACGTAGTGCCACGCCAACGAAAGGGCACGTTGCATGATTTAGGCTCCTACTGCACTATAACGCTTGATGCCACTGCGCCACAACCAACTAAACACGATGGCCGCCCCCAGCCCCCAGGCGCACTGAATGCCGATGCCGGTGAGGATTTGGCTGAGGCTGAGCTTGCCGATGATGATTTCGATGGGGAAGCCGAAACTCCAGCGGAACGGCAACACATTGGCCAACGCCTGCGCCCAATCTGGCAATAGGGCTTGCGGTACGAGCCGCCCCGACAAAATCGTTTCGATGGCGAAATAGAGATTAAAAATCGCACTGACCCGGGTGGTCCAAAAAACCGCCATCCCCAAGGCATACACCAACACAAACCGCATCAAAAAACTCAGCACCAAACTGACACAAAACAGCCCAATTACCAGTGGATCACCGCTGAGCTGAGGGTGCAACAACCACACCAAGCCCACCCCGATGGGAATCCAGTAGAGGGTGCCGACGATGCGCAAGGCGATGAAGTCGGCCAAATCGTAGTGGAAGGGGTGCAACGGGCGCAACAGTAGCGGTGTGAGTTGGCCTTGGCGCACGCGCTGCTCGAAGCCAAAAGGCGTCAAGGCGATGTTCCACTGGCGCACCAACGTCCAGGCGATGTAGTAGCCGGTCAGGTTGGCGACACTGTAGCCGGCCACACTGCCCCCTTGGGTGTCGGCCACATTACTCCACATCACTAGGTAGATCAGGGGCTCGAACACCATCCCCAGCAACCAAAAAATATTGGTCAAGCGATATTGCAACATCACTTGCGTGCTGGTGCTGGTCATTTTGGTGTATACGCTGAATAACTGCTTCATGACTTCCCTTATAATCAGGGCACACCCCTGTGCATTGTGCCATTCCCCAATAGAAAGTTGCCTGATATGATTCAATTTGGCGTCTGTACCGCCTATACCAATGCCGCCTTGCTGGCCGACACCGACATCGACTTCATCGAAGAAAACATCCAGCGCTTGCTGATGCCCCTTGCTCCTGCCAGCGAATTCGTGGCGACCCGTACGGCCGTCAAATCTGCCCCACTGCCCGTCATCGCCGCCAATGCGTTTTTGCCAGCCACCCTCAAATGCGTCGGACCCGATGTCGACATGGCTACCTTGCTCCAGTACGCCGATACGGCCTGTGGGCGGGCAGGGGAATTGGGCATCACCACGCTGGTGCTAGGCAGCGGTGGCTCACGCCAAATCCCGGAGGGCTGGGATGTCGCCCGCGCCCAACAACAATTCATCAGCTTGCTCCAGCAATTTGCCCCCTTGGCCGCCAAAAACGGCGTGACCATTGTCGTCGAAGCACTCAACCGCGGCGAATGCAACTTCATCAATTCGCTGGCCGCAGGGGCGGCGGTGGTGGTGGCAGCCAGTCATCCCAACATCCAGCTATTGACCGACATTTATCACATGTTGCGCGAAGACGAGCCTGCTAATCAAATCAGCAAATTCGCGGCTTCGATTCGCCATGCCCATATCGCCGAAAAAGCGACCCGCACCGTGCCTGGCACCGCCGGCGACGATTTCACCCCCTATTTCGCCGCCCTGCACGCCATGGATTACCAGGGCGCCATGGCCATCGAAGCGCATTACGGCGCCGATTTGCATGCCGACGTAGTGACCGGGTTGGCCACCTTGCGCCGGCAGTGGGGCAACTAGGTCGGGCGGGTGTTGGCGGCGTACAAGGCTTCGATGACATCGTCGATGGGTGGTTCGCCGATGGCGATATCGCTGATATCGTAGTGACTGAGCAGTTGCGCCGCCACCGCCGGTACCTGTTGTTTGGCCACGGTGATACTCAGCTGACCATCGTCGTGGGCTACCACCGTGCCGTATTGGCCGAGCTGTTCGGCGCTGGCGCTGGTACGGATGCTGATGATGCGGTTGGCGGCGAAATCGCGCACCAAATCACTCAGCGCCCCATCATAAATAATCGTGCCGTGGTGGATGACGATGACGCGCTTGCAGAGCGCTTCGACGTCGTCCATGTAATGGCTGGTCAAAATCACGCTGGCGCCGTAGCGCTGGTTGTATTCGGCCACAAACTGGCGGATGCGTTTTTGCATGCTGACGTCGAGGCCAATGGTGGGTTCATCAAGAAAAACAATTTGGGGGCGATGGAGCAACGCCAAGGCAAACTCCATTTTCATACGCTCGCCCAACGACAAATTGCGTACCGGCTTGGTGAGCAACGTCTGCAATTCGAGTAATTCGACCAAGGCGTCGCGGGTCTGGCTGAATTGCACCGCATCGATGCCATAAATGGTACGACTAAGCGCAAACGAATCGGCGCCGGGCAGATCCCAGACCAGGTTGTTGCGTTGGCCCATCACCAACGTCATCTGGCGCAGGTAGTCATAATGGCGTTGGGCCGGAGTATAGCCCAGTACATCGACCCGGCCGCTGGTAGGGTGGAGCAAGCCCGAGAGCATTTTGAGGGTGGTGGTTTTGCCGGCGCCATTGGGCCCCAAGAAGCCCACTACTTCGCCGGCAGGAATCGTGAACGAGACGCCGTCGACTGCTTTGACGGTGCGGGTCTTGCGCACAAACAGACTTTTGACGGCATTGCCGAGGCCTGCTTCGCGCTCGGGGACGTCGTAATATTTACAGAGATTGGTCACCGTAATCGCCGTGGTCATGGAATCCCCTTTAGAAGTAGAAAGTATAAAGTCGGAAGGAGGAAGTGAAGTTGGAAGTGGATACCGCACACACAGACATACATCGACGTACCGCCATCAACAAATCATCTCCGCGCCTCCGTGTCTCCGCGTGAGCCAAAAGATAATCCTATAGCAAGCCCACGGAGATTCCACGCCGGTGGCGTACACCGGCATGGAATGACGTTGGGTGGGTATGGGCGCCGTGCCCTCTGCGCCCTCTGTGCGAGACAACGACAACCCTACCGCAACACCTCCAACAAGCGATCCACATCTGCACGGGTATTATAAAACCCCGTCCCGGCCCGGATATAGCGATCATTTTCACGGAAGAGCACCGACACGTTGGCTTGTTCGAGGCGCTTACTCAGGGCTGCAGCGTCTTGGCCATGTACAAACGCCACAATCGCCGATTGGCAATTGGGCGGGGTAAACAACTCATACCCTAGTGTATCGAGTTCGTGCCACAAATAATGCGCCAAGGCGATACCATGGTTGCCGATGTCAGTCAGTCCCACGTGGGTAATCAAATCGAGCGCCCCTTCGAGTTGGGCCACCGAGGTATGTGCGATAGCAGCGTATTCGTATTTGCTGGCGTCGGCTTTGATGGTGAAGTGCAGGTCGGGGCTGGCGCTGGCCACATGGGTATGCCCAAAGCGGTCGCTAGGCACCAAGGGCAACAGTGCTTCTTTGATATAAAAAAACGACACGCCAAAGTTGGCATATAGCCATTTGTAGCCGCCACAGGTCAAAAAATCGATGTCGAGGGCGTGAAAATCGGCGGGGAAGGTAAACAGCGCTTGGATGGCGTCTACATAGAGGTAGGCGCCATGGCTATGCGCCAAATCGGCCACTGCTTTGATGTCGTGGCGGAAGCCGTTGCGGTTGGAGACCCACGACACCGACACCAGTTTGGTGCGGGCGTCAATGGCGGCGGCCATGTCTTCGATGTCGACCACGCCATTGCGGCTGGGTACGATGCGCAGGGTGATGCCTCGACTCGCTTCGAGCTGGCGATACAACAAAAAGCTCGACTCGAAGTGTAGATCGTCGACCACCACGATGTCGCCGGGTTGCAGCAACGCTTGGGCCACCATGTTTTCGCCGGCACTGGTTGATTCCACCAGGCCTACTTCGTGGGGGTGGGCGCCATAGAGCTGGGCAAATTTGGTGCGCACGCGGTTTTTGCGGTCACGCAGGCGCAACAGCCCGCTGGGGGCGGGGTCTGGCCAGGGTGAAAGCATGCGCTCGTCGAGGAAGGCCACGGCGGCGGCGTGGGCGGTGCGGCTGAGCGGCCCAATCGCCGGGTTGTTGAGGTAGGCGTGGGTCTGGGTGATGGGGAAGAGTTCGCGGATCTGGTTGATGTCGTACATTGTACACTCCGTTGTGTGGGAAAAAGCTATGCCAAGCATAGCATGGAATGGGGATTACCCTATGCGTGGCATAGCGTCATTTTCGGAATCTGCGGTGACGCATGGGGTGGTACCACCGGTCATGTGAGTAAACATAATTGCCTGATATGGTATCTTGTGTGTATATTGTAGTAATTGTGTATATGACAGGCGATAGCGTTTGTCGCCAATACTGAGGAGCTATGATGAGCCTGAATGAGCAATTCGAAGCCGCTGTGGCAGATTCCAAAAACCTGCCTGAACGCCCGGACAATATGACCCTGTTGAAACTCTATGCATTCTACAAACAAAGCAATATCGGTGATGTAGAAGGCTCGCGCCCTAGTTTCACCGATATGGTAGGTCGTGCCAAGTTTGACGCATGGGCCGAGCTCAAGGGTATTTCGAAGGATGACGCCATGCAGCAGTATATCGATCTCGTCGAGAGTCTTAAGTAGAAGCGTGTGAGGGCGTTGCATGCAATGACGCCGCACAGGCGTGGGGGCGCTATGTAATGACGTCCCACAGGCGTGGGGGCGCCATGCAATGACGCCGCACAGGCGTGGGGGCGCCATGCAATGACGTCCCTACTTCCAACTTTCACTTTATACTTCCGACTTCATGCTTCCTACTTCGTCTGCCCCACAGGCGTGGGGGCGCCATGCAATGACGCCGCTACTTCCAACTTCGTCCACCCCACAGGCGTGGGGTCTGAAATATAATATGCGAGTAATCTTATTTAATGGAGTATGAAACTATGTTAAATCGCAAAGAAACTGGCGTGTTAATTGAGAAATTGGCAGGTAACTTTACTACTACTACAATCGCAGATGTTACTGATGGTAACAATCGTTTTGAGATGATTAAGCACCATTACGAAAACACCAACATCGGCAGTTTCTACTCGTTCTATGTGAACAGCCTCCCATGTATTGATAATCGCTTAAATTCTGCTCAAAATGTTACTGATACGTTGGGCATGCCAGTCGAATTGCTTTTGTTTTTATATCCTGATTATGCACGATTGTTCGAGCTTGGTGAACTTGCTTTTGTAGATTACATTGTACAGAACAGTGATAATAATAGCTAGGAATAATAGTTACTACGCTTAGCTGGAATGCGCGGATTACTGCTGGTTAATCTACCCCACAGGCGTGGGTTTCACCTTCACAATCGTCGATGGCAAGCCACGGAGATTCCACGCCGGTGGCGTACACCGGCATGGAATAACGTTGGGGGGTGGGTATTTCTCTGCGCCTCCGTGTGCGCTAAATCGGCATATCACAAACGCAGACATCAATCGACCGCTCCAACCAATAAAAACACTTCTGCGTTCTCCGCGTACCCTGTGCGAGACAATGAAAATCCTCTCTGCCACTGTGGTGTCGCGCGTTTTTTGTGCGTTGCATGCATAATATGATTTTGCGACAATAACGTAATCGTGTTATTATCGATAGACGCAACGTAACAATTGTATTTTTACCACAAACGAGTGCATAAATGGGAGGAACCGAACGTGATTGATTTCAACAGTAATTCCATATTTAAATTGATGCCGATAAACCGCAACGAGATGCTGGCGCCCATCAATCAGTTTTTAATTGAAGGCGAAACGGTCTTGGATGTCTTCAAAACAATTCGCGACCAAGTGGTATTTACCAACAAGCGGATTATTGCGGCCAATGTGCAAGGGTTTACGGGCAAAAAGGTCGACTACACATCGATTCCCTATAGCAAAATCCAAACATTTTCGGTAGAAACAGCCGGCACCATTGATCTCGATTGCGAGCTCGAAGTGTATATCAGTGGATTGGGTAAAGTGCGCTTCGAAATCCGGGGCTCGTTTGATATCGTGGCGTTTAATCGCACCATTAGTGAGTTCGTGTTGCGCTAATTGATATAGTTGTCAGCGCAAAAACAATACCTGTGTGAGTAGTAATTGTTGCGAAATAGAAGGATATAGTGATATGAAAAATCTACTTTGGGGGGTTGTGCTGAGCACATTGCTATTAAGTGCCTGTGGTGCACCCGCTGCATCTCAGCCAACATCCGTGGTGGTGGTGGTTACCAATACTACGCGGCTGTGGGCCACGGTTACGGCTGTCACTGCGATTATCACCGTGACCCCGAGTACAACGCTGACCCCCAGTTTGACGCTGACCCCCAGTCTCACACCCAAGCCCAGTCTCACACCCAAGCCGAGCAAAACACCTAAGCCCAGCAAGACACCCAAACCAACCAAGGCTGCCACATTGACCACAAAGCCAGTTGTTTCGTGCAAAAAAGAAGTAGCCGCATTTAAGGCGCAAGTGCTCGCTGTACGCAAAGCCTACCGACCGCTGGTCGACCATGTCTACAATTATTCGATTGAGCTGATTGATGGTGGCTATGATCAAGCCGATGTCACCAGCGCATTTGCTGGAATTGATGCCATTGTGGTGCCTAGTTGTGTCGATGCCGGCGAAATTTTGTATTATTTCCGATTACTGCGCGATACACTCGGACCCGCCTATGTCGAAATGCGCATAGAGAGTGCCTTGCACTACCCCAGCCAAGACTCGTTTGAGTTGGTGGCCGGCTGGTACAATGAGATGAGCAGCTTTGAAAAAAACATCGACGCCCTGATTGATACGTTGCCGTAGGGGGAGTGTGATACCATGCGTTGCATGGGAGACGCAGCAGGCTGCGTCTCTTGACGTATTATTTATGTGTGTGAATCTGTGAGGCTTTGCTATGCGCTACCGCATCCTTCGTCAGCTCGTCTTGCTCATCGCCGTAGTGGCGTATGTGGCCGCCGCCCGTCCTGTGGTTGCCCAATCCGCCGATACTCCCCTCGATATCGTGGTCGTCATTGACAATTCGGGCTCGATGCATAGCAAAGTCATCAAAAACACGGTGGCCAACGCTGATTTTGGCAAAGGCTCCGATCCCACAGGCCTACGCTACGACGCCACCAAAATGTTGGTTGAATTACTCGACACCAACGACCGGCTGGGCGTCGTGCATTTTTCGGATGCCGCCCATGTGCTCGGTAGCGGTCAGACCATGCTGCGCATGGATGAGGCTAATCGCGAATCAATTCGCGGAGCGCTCGATACGATCTCGGTCGATTATAGTAAATCAGATACACGCAAGTCGAATAAATATGGCTATATCAATGATGACGTGGTGCCCCCAGGCGAAACAAATTATATCCAAGCGTTTGCGGGCGTCAACACGCTGTTGCAAACCAATTCCACCAATCGCAAAGCAGTGATTTTTTTGACCGATGGTGCCCCTACCGATATGGGGAAATCGCCTGCTTCGATTACTACGGCGATGCAGGCGCAACTCAAATCCATCAATGCCCCGGTATTTTTGTTGATGCTCCAGAACCCCAACGAAAACTCTAAACCCGAAATTGCAGCGGTCAAGTCGGCCTTTGCCGCCAGCAACCAAAAAGTCATCGACATCGCCAATGCCAACGACATCGCCCATGCCCTCGCCAGCGTGCTGACCTACCTCAAACCCAACCTCTACCTCGATGTGCTGCAAGGGAATTCTGGTAGTGGCTTCAATACCGCAGTGTTTGATACCAGTATTAGCGCCGACCAACAGGTCAGCGCTGTGACGTTTGTTTTTGCGCCGCATACCAGTAGGACTGATTTTAGGGTGGATGTAAATGATTTGACGTTCATAACAAATCCTCCCGGTGCGCGCTTCACGACATTCCACAAAACTATGGCTGGCGATATTAACGACAATTGGACCTTTAAAGTCAATGCGGCGCCGACTGACATTACTGGGTTTGCCTTTTTGCGGTCGGAGGTGCGTATGACACTCCGTTATCCCGATGCCAGCGCAACCACTAGTCAGATTATGGCCTACCCGCGTGACTCCCAACACCTGCTTGGGGCCTTGATTCAAGGGGTGGAATCTGACGCTATGACCGATATTGCCTTGGAGTCGACCCAAAGTTGTGACGCCATTAATCCTGCACCCGCTTCCCCCTACCCGGTAAAACGCACTGGTCTGCATACGGGGAGTGAGCCGGTGGTGTGGGCCTTGTTGCCCCCCAGTAACCAACCGCTGTTTGTGAATGTCACCATGCAAAAAAATCAAAGCCTAGCGTTGCGTCGCTGTTATGAGTTGCAACCCACGGAAGTGCAATTGCCGTTGGAGATTACCAAACCAGTCAGCAATACGCCGGCTGCGACGCAAGGGTCAATTGCGGTAGAGGCGCAATTGTCGGCGCCAGCGCTGGTCACAAACCCCCGCGCCACGCTGTTTTATGGCAAAGATGACGCAACCCCGCCGGTACAACTCGAGATGCCGATTACCGATACTATGGCCATGGTGACGCTTCCCCTCAACCAAGGAGGGGCGCATACGTTGAGTGTGGTGGTGCAAGGGCTGGTGTCCGACCGCCCGGTGGTGCTCTATGCCACCCGCCCGCTGACTCCTCAATTTCAGTGTGCATTGCAACGAATTGGTAATAGTGATGTCCGTGATTTGGGTGAACTCACGACTGCCGATCCCGTGGATTTGTCGTTGCAATGCACGACCAAAGGGGATAGTCAGCCGCAGGCAATTGATCCCAAAAAAGTGATATTGCGTGATGCCCAAAACCAAGTAGTGCCTGATATGGCCTCCAAAATCCTCAATTTTGGTGTGGTGCGCGAAAAAGATGGCGTGGTGCAATGGCCAATCGCGCTGCAAAACATTGATTTGCTTGCTGGCGGGCGCTATACTCTCGAAATTCCGGTACAGGTCTATGGTAAGACGATTCCCGTCCAATACACTTTTGTGCGCCCGGTGGTAGCGATTGGCTTGTCGTGGGATGGCTATCGCGACGCCCAATCGGTCCTCGACGTGGGGGCACTCGACGCCGGCCAAAATGCGCTCACGACCTGTGTCACCGCCACGATTCCGGACCTCGCCAAAGCCGCCACCCTAGCGTCGGCAGCGACGGTGACGGCGCTGAGCCACGACAGCCAGGATGTGGCGACGGACGGTGTGACTGCCCAAATCCAACCCAACGATCCTCGCTGTCCCAACGGACGTTATGCGCTCCGTCTGACCGTGCCCGCCACCCTCGACGCTGCGACCTATCGCGCTGATTTGGTGTTGACCACCAGCGACCCCAAGGTTCAAGTACTGCCCCAGCCCGTGCATGTGCAGTTTACGACGGCCCAATTGCAGGCGGGATTGGCCTTTGTGCAGGCGGTGTCTGGCACGAAAATTCCGACGTATCGCGTCGAAGGGGCACCTGCGGGTTGGCTTTATGACACCGTCAAAACCGATATTACCGTGCCCTACACCGTGACCATTACGGGGGCGACCAGTATGCCGCTGCTTGATCGGCCACGCTATCAAACGATTGTGGCGGTACAGAATCAAAGCGACTTTAATGGGTTTGTGACGGTGCAACCCTATTGGGAAGGGTCAATCCCCAAACAACAGGCTGCCAACGTCTACACCGGTGCCATGGTCTTGACCAATGTGCCTCGCTATACCTGGGATGGTGGCGCCTACGATGTGGTGGTGCGTTTTGATGACCCACGGATTGTGTCTGCGAAGCAAATCGCCTTCCGGGTGCAAACCATTGCCTACGGGAATTTGGTGATCTGGATTGCCGTGGCGGCGGTGTTGGTTTTGGGGGTATATGGCTGGCGTGCTACCCAAACCAAGAAACCAGAGGCGCAAACTCCCCCTTCTGCCGCAAAATAAGTTGGTTTTTGCAATCCCCAGTCACCAATCACCGGTGGCTGGGGATTTTGAGTGTACCGGCATTGGCATGCGCTATCATCATGTGGTCGCCACGCGGGCCGAAACAGGTAGGGCATTATTTTTTATCACAAAACAAAACCCCTATGGAAATCGTCATGGCATAATGGTACGAGATTCGTCAAGAGAACCACCACATGCCCCTCAAACCGTTTGTGCATAACCTCGATGCCTTGCGCCAGCAGGTCGATGAACTGCTCGTGGCGCGAGTGCCCACTCATACGTGGCGCTTTACTGGCCCCAAAAATTTGTTTGCGTCGGAATCGTTGCTGGGCGAATTGGTCAATGCCGGCAACGACATCGCCCGTAGTGCCATCGCTTCATACCAGGTGCTCCGTAGTCAAAAAGGGAGCCAATACGACATAACGCTCAGTGTGGACTACCGTGAATCTGCTGAGCAACGCCACGTGGTGCTCCAACGCAGTGCGGACATCGTGGCGCGCATCACCCGCCCGAATATGAGTGGGCACGAAAAAGTGTTGCGCATCCACGATTGGGTCATCACCAACTTTCATTATGACCATAGCAAAGTCTGTTACACCGCCTATGACGGCGTAGTCCATGGCAAAACCGTCTGTGCCGGCTATGCCATGATGGTGGCTTATTTGTGCGAGGCGGCGGCGATTCCGTGTCGGATTGTGACGGGTAATGTGGCGCGTGGGCCGCATGCCTGGAACCTGATTAACATTGACGGCTTGTGGTACCACTTGGATGCGACCTGGGATAGTCCGCATTCTGATGCGCCACAGGCGCATGACCAATACGACTATTATTTGTTGACCGACAGCGAGATGATGGCGGACCGGGCGTTGTTGGTCGAGCCGGGTTTGCGGCCATACCCGCGGGCTAGTATGCGCTATGTGGATACGGTGAATCAGCTGATTGGCATGCGCCATTCGGCCAGCGGGTTTTTGCGCCAACTCAAAAACACCATCGGCCTCAAATATCTCGAGCCTGAATATGTGGTGGCCGACCGCCAGGCGTTGGTGAATCATCTGCTCGATATTTATTACCGGCGCATGACGCAGAGTATCGTGCGCTATCGCGCCAGTGCCAGCCAGACCCAGGGTGATTTGGCGTGGGCCTGGAACACAGTGCGGCCCCAGATCCGCGATACGGGCGTGCAGGTCCGCACGAGTATGCGGCCTTATCTGCGCGGCGGGCATCATGATGAGGTGTTGTTGGATATGCAGTTGGTGTGGGGATGAGTGTCTCGTGAGACACTGAATGGAAAATTGAAAATTGAAAATGGAGAACGGCTCCGCGGCTCCGTGCCTGCGCATGAGGCATACGACGCTGCGCACGGACTGGCATATATTTGCACCCCTAGATACAAAACGCCTCTGCGCCCTCTGCGTCCTCTGCGCGAGAAGACAAATTGAAAATTGAAAATGAAAAATTGAAAATGTAGACGAACCGGCATTATGCATAGTATAGGCATTCATCGACACACATGAGTCAAAAACAGCGCTGCGCCCTCAGCGTGCGCTGTGCGAGAAATGACAATCCTCTGCTATAATACTCACGTAATTACGTGAGTATTGTGGTTTTTAAGACTAGACATAAAAAATAAGTTTGATAGAGAAAGTATCATATATGCGGATTCGCGATATTCCTTATTTGCCATGGATAATTGCGGTAGTAGTATTGTTTTCGATTGTGAATGTGCTGGTCCGTCCGCAAGTGCAATCAAATACTGTTGCTATTGATGAAAATCAGACGGTGATTGTAGCGCCTACATCGGTAGTACAAACAGATGCGACAGCGAATCAACAAGGCGATAATAGCAATCAAGAGAATATTCCGACGAGTATGGCCATTGCACAACCGACGAGTACTATCGCTCCACAACCGACGCGTACGCTTACTGCGCAAGATGATGTGGCGTACACGCAGACACTAACCTACAAGCCGGGGTTGCAATTAGATTCTTTCGAAGAGTACCGTGGTGCACTACTTGATGCGATTCGCCAGCGCCAAACCCTATTTGCGGCAGAGTATGTTGGCCCTCCAAATGAATTAGTCCAGATTTACGCTGCGATTAAAAACTACTACCATCCACGGCGCTTCGTAACAGTTGTGGCACAGAGCGAAACAACGAGTCCGCAGATTCGTTTGCAGCTAGCGTATCTAGCTGCCGATACACAAGAAGCATTCGTACAACAACGCGTGTCCGAGATTGTGGCAGAACTTGTTACACCTGGGATGCAACCACATCAAAAAATTCGCGTTCTGCATGATTGGGTAGTACTAAATACCCAATATGATATGACATTCAAACGATATTCAGCATACGATATTTTGAACGGTGGCTCCGCGGTATGCCAAGGATATGCGTTGCTGATGGATGCATTACTGAACGAAGCAGGATTTAATTCGATATTTGTCACAGGAACTATCAAGCCTGAATTCCGTGTGAACACAAATGGTCTTACGAATGGTGGCCATGCCTGGAATATGGTGCAAGTCGATGGGAATTGGTATCACCTCGATGCCACCTGGGATGATCCTACTCCGGATCAGCCAGGAGTTGTTGGGTATAACTATTACATGTTAACTGATGCGGAGATTGGGATTACCCGTACAATTGACGAAGATTTGTCTAGTTTTATGCGGCCAATTGCAAATACGTCATATGCAGATGCAGTGCAGTCAGTGCAAGTATATGATGCCGTACAACAGGCACAAATCCAGCAACTGATGCGCGATACGCAGCTGATTTATATGAGCGATGAATATGTGTTTGGTGCAAGTGACACCGCACGGTTCGATGCATATATGAAACAGCACCCGGGTACGCCGTTTGTGTTTCGGGCCTATCACGAGCGCGATGTATCAGCCCTGATTACATACTACGTACAGCAACAAAACGCAGGGGTAAATTACAGCACGAATCCATACGTGCGTACGTCTGAACCAGATGATGTGTTGGTTGAGGTTGTGTTGCAATGACGTATTACCTACGTAGTAAATTTGTTCGAGATTACGTTGTTTTACGTTGTTTTACGTCATATTATGTTATAATAATCACGTAAATACGTTAGAGTTTATTATCACTATCAAAAATCCACATTTGTGGATTGATTTTATAGTGATTGATGTGCGCATTAATTAAGACTTAACTAGTGCGTATTTACTGTATTTTAGGTGAGTTGAATTTATACCATAGGGGATTACTTTTGATTTGGTTACGATCGGCCTGCTGCTTTGAGGAAGACATGTATTGACGTAGTTTGCAAACACTATAAAAGTCCACAATTGTGGACTTATAATGTTTTATAATGCAGTAAATAATATTAGAGGAGTAGTCATGACAAAGCGGTATCTGTTGATTTGTGGTGGGACGGGTAAAGGGTTGGTGGACAAGCGCCGCCTTGTTGGTGTCGATGGTGTGATCCAATTTGACGTTGTTGCGGAAAGGCTTGTGGTCAATCAAGACAATCGTACACTTAATTTTTCAATGCCGATAGCTGGCGATAATATTCTGTTTAATACAGAAGCACTCGGTGAAAAAATTCGTGATTTGACGCGTACCCGTGCAAATAAGTTGAATAATCTGGAACTCATAAAGGCTGCCCATAGCCCAATGATTGCAGAATATGAAAAATTAAATGCGCAACATTCTGCAGATATTAAATTATATTCTGAACTGAAAGCAATCCTTGATAGCTTTGATACCCCAACGCAAGAGCGTCATGCCGCAGAATTGAAACTTAATACGATTCAGGCAATTGTTGAGTCAATTTTGAAGATGAAGCGTGATTTAAGTTCTTCCGGTATTCCATACCTGACGTTACTCCGCGAAATTGATAGTATCGATAAGAAAATAGTATTTTATAAGTTTGTATTGACTGATTTAGCACCAGCAAATCTTGCAGATGGTATGGCTCAAATGCCAATTATTGGTAGTGCATATTTCAATCGGTCAGTGATAGATCGGAAGAGCGTCGTGTAGGGAAA
>CALFIC010000105.1 GCA_937876225.1 uncultured Chloroflexota bacterium
CGCTATACTTCACCCAACCATTCGAATCGACCACCCCCGTCAATCCAGATGTGCCGGTATAGCTCGTCACTATCGGCGTCACCGTCGCAAAGGTCGCACCTTGTTGCGTCGAACCACGCATCACCTGCCGGCTGTAGCCCGAATTACCCGCTACCGAATTCGCAGGCAAACCGCTCGTTGGAATTCCTAATCGGAATTCCACAATATCCGTACTATTAATCTGCCGCGTGTGGTGATAAAACGAAAAATTGAACGTCTCACCATTTGCCATACAAATCGGTTGATAGAGCATCGAATAATAATCGGCGTTGAGCTCTGCATAATACGTCCCTTCGGGGGCGGGAGAGTTAGGAATGCTGTAGCCCGGTGAGGGATCGTTGTTAAAGTCATTCGTCTCAGGAATCACTTCAATCAAACGACCTGTGCCACCTGGGTATACATCCGCACCGGCCGAACAACAATATGCATACCCACTCGTCGGCGCCGTCGTAAACCAGCCTCGCATTAATGACTGATCGATGTGTGCCCAGCGGGTAAATGCCCACGCCACATCAAACATTTCAAACGACGGATTTGCAATACTCCGCACAGCGCCGTTATTCGTATTAATCGTTGGATTGTTCGTGGTTGGTACAACAACTGCCGTTGCTGTATCTGTCGCCACAGACACCCCGAACAATCGCTTGGATGTTGCAGTTGCACCCGCCATCAACTGCCCCCCCGGTGTTATGGTGGAAGTGAATGTAGTCGTATGTGTCGTAGTTGGAGTATTTGTGCGTGTAGGTGTTCGAGTACGTGTATTTGTACGTGATATCGTCACCGTGCGTGAACGTGCCGATGTAGGGGTATTCGTCGGCGTAGGAGAAGCCGATCCCACTTGTCGGACGCCGTTTGTCACGGTCGCTGTCGTCACCGTTTGCGACCGCGTCGCCGTCACGGTTTGCGACCGTGTTGCCGTCACGGTTTGCGACCGTGTTGCCGTCACGGTTTGCGACCGCGTTGCCGTCACCGTTTGTGAGCGCGTCGCCGTCACCGTTTGCGACCGTGTTGCCGTCACGCTTGGTGTGACGGTACATGTGATGGCCACATTTGTCCGCGTCATCGTCGCAGTCGTATTTTGATCGCACGGTAACAATATGGTGGCCGTGGGAGTCGTCGTTACTATCCCCTGGTCAGTAGTTCCTTGCGTCGGCACTATTGTGGGTGCATTATTGTCTACCGGTATTGGCGTTCCCACTGCCGTACCGACAGTACGTGTCTCATTGGCAAGCGCCAATGGGATGCGTTTTACTGGCTTCACATCCGTACGCATAGCGGCATACGCCACTACCCCACGACTATTCGTCGCAGGGTACAGCCCATCCCAATGGAATAGACTCAAGATCAGTATGATACTTAAGAACGTACGACCATATCGACCCATGTATTGAGTTTCCCCTTGACAGTTTCTCCACATTTATCATATCCAATTCATCATGAATTAAACATGACAATACAGTTACACATACTATTTGACATCGTTTGTTTTGCGTTTTTTCGCATTCTAATGCTTAGATTTTATTTTTTGATGTTAATTTATTTAAATTTAAAAATTTGTTTGTAAATTTTTATCATACTTAAAAAAAACTATTTCTAGTTTTTTTGTATAAAAACAAATATATTACAGAATAATTACATGATAATAATTATTTACAAAAAACTACGACACTTCATTATAATTTAGGCACAAAAGATACGATTCTAATTCAATATTGTCATATCACGAGTATACTGAGCATAGTAGCAGCGCATCATTCAAGGAGGATTGTATGCCCCACAACATCAAATTTGCCACCGATCTGGTCACGTTTTATGCCCCCGAATACTGGGGAGGCAGTGGCGACATGAGCGACCTCGAAGCCGTGTTGACGGCCAACGGCTGGGATGCATTACGTTTTTGGGAACGCATCCTAACGGATGTCAAAACAGCCGGATTAGACGGCATCGAAATAACCTTTACTCCCGGTAATTGGCAGAGCGCCATCGCTGCCTACGGCTCAGCCCAAGGGTTTGCCAGCGCGCTCGCCAGCCACAAACTCGAATTATGTAGCGGCTATTTGTCCAACCGCATCCCCGGCACCCATCGCTACGCCGACATCGCCAATCGGGACGACCATGGTGTACTCACAGAGATGGCCGATCATTATGCCGAGTTTTTGGCGACCTGTCAGAGCGACACGATGGTGATATCGCTGCCTTTGCGCAAAAGTCTGCTGGCCGACCAGCCGTTGTTTGTCGATGCCCAGAGCGCACAAATCATCGCCGACGCACTCAACCGTATCGGCTATATGACCCGTAAACGGGGCGTCAAGCTGGCGTTGCATCCCGAGGCGTTTAGTATGTTTCGCAATAGCCGCGATGTCGATTTGTTTATGTTGTATACCGATCCGAGTTATGTCCACCTCTGTCCCGACACGGCCCAATTTGTGGTGGCGGGATCGAACCCGCTCGACATCGTGGCGCGCCACCGCGACCGCGTGGTCATCACCCACTGGAAGGACGCCACCGGCCCCGCCCCACTCGACATCCCTATCGATGAATCGATCTACGACACCCAGGTTCAATGGTTCGCCGCAGTAGGACAAGGAGTGGTCGATTGGCCGGCATGGGCGCGGTTGTTGCGTGACATCAATTACCAAGGCTGGGCCGTGTTTGAACTCGATGCAGCGCGTAATCCCGTCAGCGATTTGCAACAAATCATGAGCTACGTCAGGGGCTCATTGGCGCATATTTATCGGTAATTATTGGGTGCAAAAAACCGTACAACCGCATCGGCCGCATCACCATGCGCCCACCACACACGTACGGGCGAATACCGCCGCATATTATGCGTCGTTTTTATTCGCCCCTACGATTGCCGCGCCACGACCGCATCGCCGCATCACCATGCGCCCACCACACACGTACGGGCGAATACCGCCGCATCACCATGCGCCCACCACACACGTACGGGCGAATACCGCCGCATATTAT
>CALFIC010000106.1 GCA_937876225.1 uncultured Chloroflexota bacterium
TGGTGGTGTTGGTATAGGCTGTACTGCCGTTTACCGTGGTCACTGCATACTCGAGGTTATGCAGAGTAATTGGCGACGCATCACTTACCTTGGTCCATGTCACATTGATCGGATTTGTTTGTGTGACTGTTTGTTCATCGCTCAGCGTAATTGCTTTCCCATTCACGGTGGTGCTGATAGTGGCATCGGTGACAGGAGGCATCGTGTCAATCAAAATGCTTAAGTCTCGGGCCACTCCAGAACGTTCTGATCGGTTAGAAGTCGTATTGTGTCCCACAATGTCAGTAGCGATAATCTGTAGCGGTATTTGTGTTTCGCTAAGTTGGGGATTGTAAATTATGGTTAGATTCGTTGTGGTACCATCTTTTTTACTTAAGTACGGAATTCTCGCTCCGGTAAGTTTATTGAGAATTTGGAAATTGTCTACCCCCACATCATCAGTAATTTGTGCCCTGATGATATATTGACCATTATTTATTTGGTTTGCACCGACTACAGAATCGATGATGTTAATTTGTGGTGCCTGCAAATCAACCGCTGTTACTACTGGGGCGCTCACCACTGTTACTGGAATGGTTTGGGTATCGGTGAATTGGGTGGTAATGATATAGGTGCCGCTGCCCAATGTCAGTTGAAATTCATCTTCTGCTTTTTGGGGTGCGCCGGTGATGGGATGGGTTTGGACGATTTGGCCATTGACAAGCAATGAGATTGAGGCAATCCCAGCAGTTGCTGTTTCGGCACTAACGTGTATTGTTTGTGAATCACTATCAAACGCATTTGTCGGGTTGATAATCCGGATGCTTGATTGCGCCGGTGGAGTTTGCCCTAGGGTAATTGCAGTAGCAATCGATGACGGGACAGTTGTACAGTTGTTGAGTATGTCACAGGCAGTGGTGTCGAGTCGAGCATCGCTGACCTGATAGCCGATAAGGTTGCTGGTGCTCCCTTGGGTTGTCATTGCAATCACATTTCGGCTGTTTGTGATCACGCGTGTTGGTGACGTGGTATTGATTCGCATGTCACTCTTGAGCAAGGCACTACTACCCGCCGTATTAATGATTGCGATACGTTGGTTATTGGGGTAATCTGTGGCACTGCCCAAAATCATTAGCTCATCTGTACGATACGGCACTGCATCAATAATCCGATATTTAACGGTTGTGGAACTATTAAATGGTGTGGTATGACTGTATGAATTGCGTTCAGTAAGTGTACTGTTTATGGTTGCGGTATTGCCAGAGACACTGCCAGAAATCAGATTAATGGTGCGGAGTATATTCGGTGAAGTAGGTGGAGTGGTAACATCGTCAATAATGAGTAAATCATTACCGTTGATGAACACTTTTTGGGCAAAGCCTGTCGTGTATGTGGTTGTTTTGGTGCTTGCCCCGGCGCTTGTTCCTGGGGTGAGGTTGATTTTATAGATGGCAACGCCATTGCTCCCATGGGCAAGTACCACAATGTCGTTTTGAACAGCCATTCCATATATTGCAGGTGTAGGGTTGCTGCCCAGTGCACTAATGGCACTGATTGCGCCAATTTTTGGTGTAGTTGCGTCACTGACATCAAC
>CALFIC010000107.1 GCA_937876225.1 uncultured Chloroflexota bacterium
CTTTGGGGAGACTACCCAAAATACTACTATTGATAGGGGTGAAAAAGAGACTAATGCCGATGCCAATCAACAATACCCGCCAAGTGACATCCCACAGCGATGGCGTGGCTGATAAGCCACTCATCAGCACCAGACCGATACCCCACAGCACCACCGCGATGGGGGCGATCCGGTGTGGACCGTATTTGTCGGACAAATAGCCACTCACCGACGACAAGAGCGCCGTAGTAACCGGTACGACAATCATCGCCAAGCCGGTGGTACGGGCATCGTAGCCAGCTACGGTTTGGAGAAAGATGGGCAATAGCACGTAGTTGAATTGTTGGGGCAAGGCGATGAGATACATCTGTAGGAGTCCCACGCTGAAATCACGCACCTTGAAGTATTGCATGTTGATCATGGGAGCAGTGGTATGCAGTTCCCACCAAATGAAAAATGCGAACCCGATGATGCCACAGGTAAAGAGTGCCAAAATCCACGGTGTGCGGAAGCCAATGTGTTGACCTTCGGTGAGGGAATAGAGGATGGCCAGCAGCGCAGCAGCCAGTGATACGGCACCTACATAGTCGAAGCGTTGTTGGCTGCGCTTGTTGTCGTCGACCAAGGCCCGGAGCGACACAAAAATAGCGATGATACTGAGGGGTAAATTGATGGTGAAAATAGCGCGCCAGCCGAGGCTAGCGATCAATAAGCCACCCAACATGGGACCAGAGGCGACGCCCACCGAGATAATCGTGGCGTTGTAGCCGAGGGCACGGCCACGCTCGCTGGTGGGGAAGGCTTGCACGAGCAATGCGGCCCCCATGCTTTGGACCATGGCGGCACCGACGGCTTGAATCAGACGGAACGCGATGAGCGAGTTAATGTTCCATGCAAAACCACAGAGTGCTGACGACACCATGAACAACGTAAACCCGGCGATATAGACGCGCTTACGTCCAATCATGTCACCGAGGCGCCCCATACTGGGCAACAAACAGACGATGCCTAATAAATAGGCTAAAACCACCCATTCGACCGCACCGAGGTTGGTGTTGAAGGTTTTTTGGATAGTATTGAGGGCAATGTTGACAATCGAACCATCGACAGTGGACATAAATGTGCCACTCCCGACTGCCGCCAAGGCCCACCATTTGCGTGAGCCATCGTGCTGGGTGGTGCTGGGTACGCTCTGCATGGATGTGTTGACTCCTTTGTCAGCACCCTGCCCGATTGGCAGGGTGGCATATCACGAGGTGGGTGTATCCACCGTGAGATGTCATTCGTTGCGATAGCCCAGCCAGCGCAAAGCGCTGGGGTCATCGCGCCAGTTGGTGCGGGGTTTGACCCACAAATCGAGGTAGACGGCCTCGCCGATAGTCGCCTCGATGGCGGGACGGGCGTCGCTGCCGATTTTGCGGAGCATCGTGCCACCACTGCCGATGATGATGGCTTTCTGGGACTCTTTTTCGACCAAAATCGTCATGCGGATGTAGCGATGGCGGGGGCGTTTTTCCCACTCTTCGACTTCGACGGCGACGCCATAGGGAATTTCGTCGCCAATCAAGTGCATGATGCGTTCGCGCACCAGTTCGGCACACAAGGTGCGTTCGTTTTGGTCGGTGATTTGGTCGGCGGCATAGAATGCTTCGCCTTTGGGGAGCCGTGCGACGATTTCGTCGACGAGATTGCTGACCCCTTCGTTACGAATAGCTGAGATGGCGACTTCCATTTGCCATGGCACCAACGCACGGAAGGCGGCCAAACATTCGGCGGCGTGCGGGTTGGGACGGTCAGTTTTGTTGAGCACCAAAATCTTGGGTGAGCGACTACGGCGAATCATGGCCGCAATACGTTCGTCGAGCTCGTTGGGCATATGGGTGATATCGACCACCATACAAATGATGTCAGCATCGGGCACAGATTGTCGGGCTTGAGCGACCATGAAGTTGCCCAAGCGATTGCGCGGGCGGTGAATCCCGGGAGTATCGACAAAAATAATCTGGGCGTCACTACGGGTCAAAATGCCGCGAATGGCGCTCCGGGTGGTTTGGGGTTTGGGCGAAGTAATAGCTACTTTTTGGCCAATAATGGCGTTGAGCAGAGTCGATTTGCCTACGTTGGGTCGTCCGACGATAGCCACTACGCCGGCGCGCTCGACTTGTGGGAGCACAATCGCTTCGTCCATGGGTGGCAAGGCGACCAGCTCTTCGAGGGGGTCTTCGATGGCGACGAAATGCGGTTCGAGCCGCTGGTAGCGGAATTTTTTTTCGTGATCGACATCGGCGACGTCACAGCCGAGGATGCGCCCTGCGCTATCGACATCCAAAATCGCTGGTTCAGCCAACGGGACCACGGTGGCGTGGGGGGCAATGGCGACGGTGAGCAGTTGGTTGGTGGTTTGCCATTGGCTTTCGGGGTGGCCAAGGGCAAATTTGACCATGGTGGCGGTATCGGTATCTTCGCTGAGGTCGAGTTGGATGCCGACTACGCCGCCGCGAGCGTCATAGAGCAGGCTGACGGGACATTCGTATTCTTCGACGGCATCGCCTTCGGTTAAATCGACGAAATACCAATAAAGTGTTCCGGCTTCGTTGTCATATGATATGTTCATGAGGTCACTTTCTGTATGTCTTATGGTTGCGGCAAGGTGGTGCTACAGGCACCGGGAGTGGGTGTAATTGTGACATTGCGGAAGTCACTAAGTGCCAAAATTTGGCTTAGGACGGTTTGGGCTTGTTGGGCTGCGGCTAGCATATCGTCGCCCGTGCATTGCTTGAGGATTTGCAACTCGCCGACATGTAATGCGTCGACGTCGATATTGAGCAGTGATTGCGCCAAAAAGCCTTGGTCATGCGAAAGAATTCGACTTTTCTCGAGATCAACATCGACATTGAGGATTTTGCTGGGCGGCAATACGATGGTGAGGTCTTTTTGGTCGGGTGAAATGGTGATGTAATCCTCTGTCAGTTCGCTGAGTACGACGCCATAGGTAATCGTACCGTGGAAGTCGACGATGACGGTATCGCGGCCGTGTTGTTGCACGTCGTAATTGATGGTATGCGTGAATTGTTCGGCCCAATTAAGCAATTGTTGCATGCTGGCACTACTGGCTGCTTGTGACAAAGTGATTTGGTCACTGTAGCTTTTGCGGTAGGTCAACAAATCAGACAGCTTTTTGGTTTTGAGCAAAATCGCCCCTTTGTCGCGAATAATCGCCGTAGGGGTAATTACCACAATCATGGTATTGGGCGTCGGCGTGGCGCTCACAATGTCAGGTAGACTGGGGTCGATGGGACAATCGGCCATCTGTACACCGATAGTGGCGCGACTGATTTGACAGAGATAAGGACGAAACGAACCGGCCAGCAACGCAAATACCGCAGCTAGCCCGGCGATGAGTACCAACACTAACACACACCCGTTGAATTGGGGTGGGCGTGGTGAACGCCGTGGCGCATACCCACCATCATCATCGTCATGTTCGATGCGGTTGACGGTGATGCGTGGTGGCGGCGGTAACTCACCGGGGCGGGTGCCGCCACGCCGTGGGGGCATATCGTTACTCATGGGCGTAATCCGGTGTGTGTGGGCGGGTGGCAATATGCAACGCCACTGCGTTGGGTGGCAAGTGGCGATAGCTGACGTCACTCCAACCGGCCTGCCGGAGCATTTCGGCGAGCACGGGTGGGTCGGGGAATTGGCGTGATGATTCGGGCAAGTAGCGGTAGGCGATGGGGTCGGCGCCGAGTAACCCAGCAATGCGGGGCATGATTTGTTCGAAATAGACGCGGTGTCCCCAACGGACGAGCGCCAGACGTGGGCGGGCGACTTCGAGGATGGCGATACGGCCACCAGGCTTACAGACCCGGTAGAGCTCGCGGAATGATGCGTTGATGTCGCTGACATTGCGGATCACAAATCCAGCGGTAATGGTATCGAAGGTGTGGTCATCAAAAGGGAGCACCAAGGCATCGGCACATACAAAGGCTGAGCGTTGATCGATGCGTTGGAGTCCTGATTGCATCATCGGGAGTACAAAATCAGCGCCTACCGCAAAGCCGGCGGGGGCTGCTGCTCGTAACAGCGGCAAAAACGGCCCTGTGCCACTGCCGATATCAAGCATGGTGGCGGTGGGAGTGGGGGCAAGGGCGCGTACCGCGATGCGTCGCCACCAATCATCAAGACCAAAGGTCATGATGCGATTCATGCGGTCATAGCCACTGGCAATCCGCGCAAACATGCGGGCTACGTACGAGGCTTTTTCGTGAGGAGAAGGAAGTACTGACAACGTGCCAACCTCTAATGATTCCGTTCAAAAATCATGCGGAGCCCATTGAGCGTCAAATTGGGCTCAACTGCGGTAATAATCGCGGTCTCTTTGGCAATGACCTCTGCCAATCCACCAGTTACGACTACTGGGCAGGTCTGGCCTAATTCGGCGTGCATGCGAGAGACAATGCCTTCGACCAAGCCGGTGTAGCCGATGATGACGCCTGCTTGCATATGGTGGACGGTGTTGCGGGCAATGATTTTGGGCGGGCGGACTAGCTCGACTTGATAGAGCCGGGCGGCCAACGAAAAAAGGGCATCGGCCGAAATGCCTAATCCTGGGGCAATACAACCACCGACGTACACGTTATTGACGACGACATCAAACGTCGTGGCGGTGCCGAATGCGATGGCAATCACGGGGCTGCCATACATGACGGTGGCGGCTAACGAATTGGCGATACGGTCAGAGCCCATTTCGTCGGGGTTTTCAACATCAAAGGTCAATCCCGAAATAACCCGTGGGCCGACCACAATGGGGTTAATCCCTAAATATTTGGTGCAGAGTTGGGTAAATTGCATCATTAATGGGGGAACCACACACGACATCACACAGCCATGAATGTCGCCGACGTCGATTTGGGCTAAATCAAATAGATTGCGAATCAGAACGGCGTATTCGTCAGCGAGTTTGTGGCGTTCGGTCAACACCCGCCAATGGGCAATGATTTCGGTGCCACGAAAGACGCCGATTTTGATATTGGTATTGCCGATGTCAATGGCAAGCAACATATAATCATCCCTTTGACGCTATAGCGGAGTAAATCGCAGTCATTGTACCACTATTGCACTTGCCGTAATCGTTGTACTCGTATCAAATAACTGCGGTATGATAGAAGCAGTATTCGAAAGAAACACGAGTGATGTAGGCGAACTATGCAACTGTACCCTCCCGACGACCCGTTTTTGTTGAACTTTATGTTGGGCTCAATTCCGATTGTATTGCGCTGGTATGGGGTGTTAATTGTTGGTGGCGCCATGATTGCAGCACAGTGGGCCGCCTACCGTGCGCAACAACGGAGCCAAGACCCTGAGCATGTCTGGAATTTGGTGGTGTTGGGGATGATCCTCGGCATTGCCGGTGCCCGGACGTACTATGTGATTTTTGAGTGGCCACGCTTTGCTAATCAAAGCATTTGGATGATTATCAATCCTGCCACGGGTGGTTTGGCCATCCATGGTGCCTTGATTGGTGCCATATTGGCGGCGGTAATTTATACCCGTCGTCATCAGCTTGATTTGCGGGAATGGCTCGATATCATGATGCCCACATTTATGTTGGCACAAGCGATTGGGCGTTGGGGGAATTTTTTCAATCAAGAAGCATATGGGCGACCGACACCTTTTGGTTTTGGGTTGCGTATCGATGCCCAATACCGCATTCCTCCGTACAACGACCTCGACAAATACCCGCTAACGACCTTGTTCCACCCCACCTTTTTGTATGAATCACTCTGGAACTTGGCTGGTGTGGGTGTGTTGATTGCCATTGAGCGCCGCTACCGTGATGTGTTGCGCCGGGGTGATATGGTGTTGTTTTATGCCATTATTTATGGTTTGGGTCGCTTGTGGATTGAAGGCCTGCGCACCGATAGTTTGTGTACCGATATGGTTGGCGGTTCGTGTGCTAATGCATTGCGCGTCGCTCAGATTGCCAGCATCGTGTTAATTGCGGTGGGGGTGATTGGTTTGTGGTTGAATCATGCACGTGCTCCAGAATTGGCCGATGTGACAGCGCCATTGCCGGTAGCCCCGTTGTATGACGAAACACCTGCAGTGCCCACCATTCCTATTTCTCCAGCGGACATTGAAGACACCCAAGTCACCGATGTGATGCCACACTCGTCCGATGAAAATCCCCCGGCGACCCCGTAACTGCGAAATGAGTGTATGCGATGGATATCGCTGAAAAACTTGCTATCCTTGCGCCGGCGGCGCACTACGAGGCCTGCGACACCCATGCGGTCGCAGGTCGTCGTTATCAATCTACCAAAGCACACTGGAGCGAAAACGCCTTGTCGGCCGAAGCCGACGCCAAAGGGGTGCGCCGCCCGGTCATGCGCCTACTCCTCAGCGCTGAATGCGTCCACAACTGTCCCTATTGTCCGTTACGGGCAGGGAGCGATGTGCCACGGGCGACGTTGACCCCAGACGAGGCCGCTGCCGCCGTTGCCCCGCAACTACAACGCCATAATGCGGGGTTGTTGTTGTCGACGGCGGTGGTTGGTTCGGCCGACGAATCGGGATCGTCGGTGGTTGAAAGCGCTCAGATTCTGCGCAGCCGCTACGCATATCGTGGCTATCTGCACCTCAAATTGCCACCAGGCGTGTCGCATGCGGTGGTCGATGCTGCCGCCCGGGTAGCCGACCGCATGAGCCTCAACATCGAAGTACCGAGTGCCGCTCGGCAGGCAATCCTTGACCCGAGTCGTGATTGGCGCAGTGATGTCGTGTTGCGGTTGCGCTGGATGCGCGATTTGTACCAAGCCGGCCACAGCAAATCGGGGATTGCCACCCAGTTTGTGGTGGGGGCAGCTGGCGAAAGTGACCAAGAATTGATTACGGCGACAGCATGGCTCCGCAAAGAACTCGCGGTGGGACGGGTCTACTATGGTGCCTTCAAGGCCTTGGCTGGTACGCCCATGGCCGATGCCCGCTCTACTCCCCAGGTACGTACCCAACGCTTGCTCCAAGCGGATTGGCTATTGCGCCATTATGGCTTTGGCGCCGAAGAACTTGCGTTTGATGGGCAAGCGAATTTGTCGCTGGCGCACGACCCTAAATTGGCGTGGGCGTTACAACACCCCGAATTATTCCCTATCGAAATCAATCGGGCGTCTGCGGATCAGCTCTTGCGTATTCCAGGCTTAGGACCGCTGGGTGTCAAGCGGATTTTGCGCTTGCGGACGCTAGGGACGCTTCGCGAGCCAGCCCATATTGCGGTGCTGGGGGCGGCGACCCAACGCATTACGGATTTTGTGACGTTTGATGGGCGGTTTTTTGGTACCGGGCGTACGATGCAAATTGCCCGACGGAACGCCAATAAACCAATTGTGGAACAGCTCACGCTTTTCTGATTTTTTTATCAGTTCTGACAGCGTATAATAGATATAGTGTAAATTATCATGTGGGTTACTACGGCCCGACGATGAATTGAGTATGTTATGGGTTTCACGGCGAATGCCCCCTATCAACCAACCGGAGATCAACCCAAAGCCATCCGTCAACTGGTTGATGGGGTGCGTCAAGGGATGCGCTACCAAACGTTGTTGGGGGCCACGGGTACCGGCAAAACGGCCGTGATGAGCTGGGTGTTTGAGGAATTGCAGCGCCCGGCGTTGGTGTTGGCTCACAACAAAACCTTGGTGTCACAACTATATAGCGAATTCCGTGAATTATTGCCCGATGCCGCCGTCGAAATGTTTATTTCGTACTATGACACCTATACCCCCGAAGCCTATGTGCCCAGCAAAGATTTATATATCGAAAAAGAAGCCTCGATCAATGAAGAAATCGACCGTTTGCGCCACGCCGCTACCCAGGCCTTGCTGACCCGCCGCGATGTGTTGATTGTGGCGTCGGTGTCATGTATCTACGGGTTGGGGAGTCCGGTGGATTACGGCCACGTGATGATTCCGATTGCCGTCGGTGAGGTACGCAACCGCGACAAATTATTGCGCCAATTGCTCGATTTGCAGTTTGCCCGCAACGACATGGACTTCCACCGTGGCACCTTCCGGGTGCGTGGCGATACCCTCGACATTTTCCCGGCTAATGCCGAAACGGCCATCCGGGTAGAATTATGGGGCGACGAAGTCGAGCGTATTTCGGAGTTTGACCCATTGACGGGTGAAGTCTATAAACAATTACCACGGGTTGAAGTTTTCCCAGCTAAGCACTTTGTGGCCACCACCGAAAAACTGCATTTGGCGATGAGTGACATCCAAGATGAAATGGTGGCACAGGTCAAATTCCTCGAAGATGACGGCAAAATCCTTGAGGCCGCCCGCCTCAAACAGCGCACCATGTATGACCTTGAAATGTTGGGCGAGATGGGCTATTGTTCGGGAATTGAAAATTATTCGCGCCACATGGATCGCCGCTTGGCGGGCCAAACGCCATGGACGTTGCTCGATTACTTCCCCGATGATTTCGTGATATTTGTTGACGAATCACATATTTCGTTGCCCCAAGTACGTGGGATGTATGCTGGCGACCGTGCGCGCAAAACGACGTTGGTCGATTATGGCTTCCGGTTACCATCGGCCATGGATAATCGTCCATTGAATTTCGATGAATTTAGTCAACATATTCGCCAAGCGATTTTTGTGTCGGCGACGCCCACGCCGCTCGAAATCGGTATGTCGCAACAAGTAGTTGAACAAATCATCCGCCCCACAGGGCTGATTGACCCGGTCATCAATATCCGTCCCACCCGTGGCCAAGTCGATGATTTGGTGAGCGAGGTACAAGGGCGGGTCAAAAAAGGCCATCGTTGTTTGGTGACGACCTTGACCAAGCGTATGGCCGAAGATTTGGCCGATTACCTGCGTGAAACGGGCATTCGTACGCACTATTTGCATTCGGATATCGACGTCATAGAGCGGGTCGAGATTTTGCGGGATTTGCGCCTCGGTGTCTATGATGTGGTGGTGGGGATTAACCTGTTGCGCGAAGGGTTGGATTTGCCTGAAGTATCCTTGGTGGCGATTCTCGATGCCGACAAAGAAGGTTTTTTGCGATCAGCGTCGTCATTGATTCAGATTATCGGGCGGGCGGCCCGCCACGTCGAAGGGACGGTGGTGATGTATGCCGACAACATGACGGCATCGATGACGGCTGCCATCGCCGAAACGGATCGCCGGCGTAGCATCCAGATTGCCTACAATACGGCCAACAATATTGTGCCGGTGGGGATTATCAAAGGTGTGCGTGACTTGAGTGACCGCTTGCGCAAAGCCGCCGAAGAACAAGGGGTTTATACCACAGGCGATACCACGAAACGGGTTGAGATGCCCACGACACGTGAGGCCATGGCGAAATTGATTAAAGATCTCGAAAAGCAGATGAAAAATGCTTCCCGAGATTTGGAATTTGAAAAAGCAGCCGGATTACGTGACCAAATCCTCGATTTGCGGCGCACGATGGCACTCGAAGAAGAACTCGCCCCGGCCCCTGCGCCGGCACGAAGCCGTGGTAACGCGCGTCGGCGCTAAGGATTGTATGGCTGTACAGATTTGGATTGGCGAAAAACCAGAACATCCCAATGAACGGCGGGCGATTACCCAATTGGCAATGCAGTTGGCCCGCCTTGATGGCCTATATATTGTCATGGCCAATTTTAGTGTGGGGGGCCGTACCATTGATGTGGTAGTGCTCAAAAACGAAGGTATTTTTGTGATTGAGCTCAAACACTGTGATGGTAAAGTGTTTGGCGATGTCAATGGTCCGTGGTTTGTCGAAAATAGCAACCAAGAACGCAAACGCATCAACCCCGGCCGCAAAAACCCCTATAACCAGGTGATTGCCTATTATTATGCCTTGACCAATTTTTTGACCGAACATCGGGCCGATATCACCAACAATCGCTCGGTTGATGTGCGGGCGGTCCGGCGGGTGGTGGCAATTGCGCCGACCTTGCACCCCGAATCACATATCGAAAGTGACTGGAAGGTGCAGGTGCTTGGGTTAGATGCGTTGCCCGTACATATTTTTACGGAACGCTCAACGAACATGAATTGGAGCGATAGTGAGCTCCAACGTATCCCCCAGCTGTTGAATTGCACTCGTTGGGACGAAATCGAGCACCTCGTGTTGAGCGAAATCATGCCGGTTATTGCACCATTGGCGCCCATACGCCCGTGGCGTGATTTGTGGGTGCAACTGCGTTCGACCTGGACCGGCCAAGCTTTGATTGCGGTGAGTGTGGCATTGTTGGTGGTGGCGGTGTGGTTTGCGGCGAGTACGAGTGGCACGCGATTGGTGACATTGCCGCCAATGGAACCAACGGTGACGGCGGTGATTGCGAGTGATGGCACACAATCCAACGTCAATCAGATGCCTTTGCGTTGTGAATGGAATGATGCCCAAACAATAGCACGGGTCCGCGCTAGTGATGGGAGTTGGCAAAGTGTGTCTGCAGGGCAAAATGCTGATGCGTTGTTGACGTTGCAACAAGTAACGACGTGTGACGGCGAGATTCATGTTCAATTTCAAATTAATAACAACACAAATGATCTCGATATGCAGATTCCGCTAGATGATGCGCACGTCGTGATTCGTGATTCATTAGGGACAAATTATGCCCTTGCGGTGATTCGTTCACAACCACGGACAATTCAAATTTTGCCTGGTCAAGACTCGATTGGGACAGTGGTGGTGGCGCGAGGATTGCACCCTAGTGCCACAACATTGATTATCACGCTACAAAACACGGTGATTGGGGATGCAACGTGGATTGTGGCGCTGGCGCACGAGTAATCGTCAGCAGATTGGAACGAAACACCCGCAGCGGTAATCCACTGCGGGTGTTTCGTTTGTCGCGAAGCGCTGTTGCTTCCGTTTATGCCTGGGGTTCTTCGGTTGCGATGACTTCAGGCTTGGGGACGAAGCGGGTCAAAATAATCCCTAATTCATACAACATGTACATCGGTACCGCCAATAACAACAAATTGTACGGGTCACCGGTCGGAGTAATCAGTGCAGCGATGATAGTGATGACCACAATTGCGTAGCGCCGAGTGCTTGTGAGCATGACCGTCGAGACAATGTTGAGTCGCGCCAAGAGATACATGACAGCGGGTAATTGGAAAATAATTCCGTTCCAGAGGAGCAATGTTGCGACTGTTTGGAAGAAACTATCCGAGGTAGGTACGGTACTAATGCTTGATGTCTGTCCGTATTGTAATAAAAACTGCAATGCGGCTGGTACAGTGAAAAACCACCCGAACGATACTCCAGCCAGAAATAGCTCGGTGATAATCGGCAGGGCAATATACACCATGCGTTTTTCGTGACCGAGTAATCCCGGTGAAAAGAATGCCACGAGCTGATACACCACGACGGGCATTGCAAAGATGATCCCGATGATGAGGGCAATTTGCATGTAACCGAGGAAGACTTCGCCGACGCCTACGGCTTGGAGCACCGTGCCTGGAGGCGCTAATTGTTTGACCATAAACTCCGGCAACGACGTACCGAGCAATTTGGGACTATTGACGAGATAAAACCCAATTGACGTCCCAATCGCAATCGCCAATGACGCCTTTACGAGGCGGTCGCGGAGTTCGATTAAGTGTGGTGCCAACGCACTCCAGAAATCTTTCAGATTATTCGTGGGCAGTTCTGGTTCTGGTAAGTCACTCATTTCGTCCATAGGATCTTCGAGGGGGACTAACCAGCGTACTAGCACGATAACAATCAACGGTATGAGTATGAGAATGGTCAATACGACGACGGCAACAATCAGTTGGGAAGTGTTCATGCGGAAGGCTCCCCATTGGTATTAGTAGTGAGTTGTTTGGTTACGGCATCAAGTTGTTGGGAAAGTTGGGCGAGTTCGACGCGCATAATCATAAACGCATCATATGATACTGACGGTGGCGCCCCTAGTTTGCTTTGTTTGATTTCGGTACGTAGCGTACTGAGTGCTTGAGTTAATTGGGCGACTTCGACTTGCATCATCATGAAATTATCGTGGGTTATTGTGCTCGGTGTATTTGGTGCTTGTTTGAGTGTGGCTATTTCTTGGCGCAATGTGGCAATCTCGGCCTCGAGTGTCTCATTGATGGGTGTCACCACTGCGGGTTCGATGGTGTGGGGTGGCGCAATGACATTGTCCGCAATGGGTGTTTCTTCATCGTTAGTATTGACCCAATTTGGTTTGCGTTGCCGGGCGACTACCGGTGCTACAGATTCTTCTGTGGCGATTGTCGGAGTGGTGTCATTGTCGGTGGTTTGGGCAAAACTAATTGGCGCCGTTACATCACTACTCGGGTCAGTAATTGGGGTGGCTTCGGTAGTCGTAATTACGGGAGGGATGGCTACTGTGGTAGGGTAAGAGGAAACATACCCGAGATCACTATTGACCTCATTGGCCATACTACTGAGTGAACTATCGACAGTGCGCGAAGCCATACTCAAATCTTGGCGAACTTCTTCGAATTCAGCCCGTACGCTGAGTACTTCTTGGCGGAGTGTCGAGCGGATATCGTTGATTTCGAGCTCGAGTTCACGTTGGACTTGCAGGAGCATTTGGGCATCCGGTGATGCATTCATCCAATTGCGCAACCGTACAATATTACGTCCGAGGCTACGGGCAAAGCCCGGCAAGCGTTCGGGACCAATCACGATTAACGCAACAATCAGAATAAAGAAAAATTCGCCTGGACCAACGCCGAGGAAGTTCATGCCGACCTCACTTCACCTGGTTACCATTTCATTACTCTAGATTGTACACTGAAATTCACGTGTGAGTATGCAGGTTGAGATTAAATGCAAAAAAATCAGCGAATGGATAATGATGTATCGCGTCTGACAATGAGTAGCAATGACGACAAAACGCCCATTGACGACAATCATCGTCAATGGGCGTTCTGCAAACGAGCCGGAGAATTACTTCCCGTGGGCGTCGATGTAGGTCAAGGCATCGCCAACGGTGAGGATTTTTTCGGCCACATCATCGGGAATGTCAACGCCGAATTCTTCTTCGAGAGCCATGATCAACTCAACCAAGTCGAGTGAATCGGCTTTCAATTCTTCGGCAAAGCGGGCTGAGGGGACAATTGCAGCTTCTTCGACACCGAGTCGATCAGCAACAATTTTTTTCAGACGGGCTTCCATTTCAGCAGACGGCATGAATCATGCTCCTTTCGCAACCGTGACACAAGGTATTCGCGTGTCTCTACGTGTCTCAATTATTCACCACGGGAAGAATCCCGGTAGGCTACCGTGTCGAGGGATTACGTGATTCGGGGTAGCGTAACGCTACTGTGCCTAACACGCCATTGACAAAACGGGCAGGATTATCGCCGACGTAGGCGCGGGTGATTTCTACTGCGGCATTGATAATCAGTTTGTAGTCACCACGCCCTTGCCCCATATAGCGCATTTCGGCGATGGCTAATTGTAACACGACTCGTTGTAACAACGGCATATCACTGAGCGGCACGTTCGGTGCCAAGTCAATAATCAAGCTATCGAGGGTATGTCGATTATTGAGGGCTGTTGTTACGAGGGTGCGGATGAATTCTTGGTGTTGCGGACTAACAACGCCGCTGCCATCATCATCATCGTCGGTGTCACTGAGCCGAGGGTAGGCAAAATGATTGGCCAATACCGCTTCAATCGTATGGTCAGTTTGGTTGAGCTCATAGAGGACGCGTACTGCCAGTGTACGAGGTTTGAGGCGTGCTTTGGTGGGCATGCGATCCTTAGGCAAGTATGTCGGTGATAATAACATTGATGATACATTCCCGTTCAGTGCGTGGTGGCAAAATCGCTTGGATAACGGTTTGCACGAGCGCACAATGCTCAGGAAGGCTCCGCGACAGTGCGGGGTCTATGCACAAAAAACAAGTCAATACCGTGCGATTCCCCTCGTCGTGTGCAGTTACGCCATGACCAATCACCGCGTTTTGAGGGGCATGGTACGGTGGCTGCGCCAAACGTACCCCAGGTATATACGTCATTGCCAGACTTATGCGCTGGAGCAAATCACGGAGCTGGTTGGGTGTGTGTGTATATTGCACAATCCTCATTCTACTCACATCTCACGAGCACGTCAAGAAAAAACGTCATCATCCTTGTATCTGTGGTATAATACCACCCATTGACATTGGAATGTCGATACTGTTTTCGAACGGCGGGCACCTCCAGCCCGCACGCGATTATGAGGAGTGCATAGCACATGGCTTTGGAGAAGAGCGAGAAAGATGTCGTCGTAGGCAAGTTTCAGACACACGGTCAAGACACCGGTTCGTCTGAAGTCCAAATTGCCTTGTTGACCGAACGCATCAACCAAATCATCGAACATTTGCGCGAACACAAACACGACCATGCTACCCGCCGCGGCTTGCTAAGCTTGGTTGGTCGCCGTCGTCGTTTGTTGGCGTACTTGAGCCGCACCAACCGCCCCAGCTACCGCTCAGTTATTGAGCGCTTGGGTCTGCGTCGGTAGTCAGGTTGTGGCGAGACGCCCAATTCTACGCTGATATGCTGCGGGCTCGTACAAGTGACGGCCCGCAGTTTTATCTTTTTTGTGACCAATAGAGGAAGACCAAGGGGTTAGGGATTGGAGTATGGGGTGGCATTGCGACGGCATACTCCAGTACCTAACACTTGGCAATACGCACCACCAATGGGTGGATGCACCAAGAAGAAGGTATTGCATGACCGTAAAAAACATTGTGAGTGTCAGCGCCGAAATTGCCGGTCGCACCATGACGCTCGAAGCAGGTCGTTTTGCTGAACAAGCAGACGGCGCAGTCACCGTGCGCTACGGCGACACCATGTTGCTTGCCACCGTGGTGGGCGCAAAGTCGGCCCGCGACGGGATTGATTTTTTCCCTTTGACTGTCGACTACGAAGAAAAAATGTACGCTGCCGGTAAAATCCCCGGGAGCTTCTTCAAACGCGAAGGGCGTGCTACCACCACGGCGATTTTGACGTCACGCTTGACCGATCGCCCGTTGCGCCCGCTCTTCCCCGAAGGCTACTTCAACGAAGTCCAAATCATCGTGACGACCTTTTCGATTGACATGGTCAACGACCCGGGTCCGTTGTCGATTATTGCTGCTTCGGCCGCTTTGGCTATCAGCAACATCCCTTTCTCGGGACCAGTAGGCGCCGTGACGGTGGGTTTCAACGAAAACGGCCATGTCGTCAATCCGTTCATGGCTGATATGGCCACTAGCCGCCTCGATTTGGTGGTTGCTGGTACCAAAGACGCCGTGTTGATGGTCGAAGCCGGCGCTGAAGAACTCACCGAAGCCGAAATGCTCGATGGGGTCATCAAAGGCCACCAAGTCTGCCGCGAAATCTGTGAACTCCAAGAGCGTCTCGTCGCCCAATGTGGCGTCGCCAAGTTGGCATTCACGCCACCTGCCGCTGATAATTCACTCGAAAAAGCGATTCGGGCCTGGATGGGCAATCGCCTCAACGAAGCCTTGCACGACAGCGACAAAACTGCCCGTCAAGATCGCACCGATGCCTTGCACGCAGCCATCGTGGCACACTTCACGGCTGACGAACCCGAAGAAGAAATCCCAGCCCGCAAGAAAGCCATTGACGTGGCCTTCGAAAACTTGACCTACGAAGCAGTGCGATCGGCGATTTTGACCAGTGGCATGCGCGTCGACGGCCGCAAGACCGACGAAATCCGCGCTATTTCGGTTGATGTGGGCGTGGTGCCGCGTGTCCACGGGAGCGGCTTGTTTACCCGTGGTCAGACCCAAGTGTTGACGATTACGACCCTTGGTTCACCATCTGAAGAGCAACGCCTTGATGACCTTGGCATCGAAACCAGCAAGCGCTATATTCACCACTACAACTTCCCACCGTTTTCGACGGGCGAAGTCAAGCGCTTGAGCGCGCCGCGCCGGCGCGACATCGGCCACGGGGCTTTGGCAGAGCGGTCGTTGTTGGCCGTATTGCCCCCCAAGTCTGAGTTCCCCTATACCATGCGGTTGGTCTCAGAAGTACTGTCGTCCAACGGCTCTTCATCGATGGCATCGGTCTGTGGGTCGAGCTTGTCGTTGATGGATGCCGGTGTGCCCATCAAACGTCCCGTCGCTGGTGTCGCTATGGGTTTGATTACCGGTGCCGATGGCAAATGGCAGGTACTCACCGACATCCAAGGCATCGAAGATCACCTCGGTGACATGGACTTTAAAGTAGCCGGCACCTCCGAAGGTATTACTGGCCTTCAGATGGACATCAAGACCACTGGTATAACGTATGACATCATGCGCGAAGCTTTTAAGCAGGCCCAGACCGGTCGTTTGTTTATCCTCGACAAGATGAACGAAGTCATCAACCGTGCCCGCACCGAATTGTCAGTGACGGCACCCCGGATTATTACGCTCCAGATTCCAGTAGACAAAATCGGCGCCTTGATTGGCCCCGGTGGCAAAACCATTCGTGGGATTATCGAAGCCACCGGTGCGACGGTCGATGTCGAAGATGATGGTCGCGTGTTTGTGACCACTGCCGACGGTGAAGCAGCCAAAAAAGCTGTAGGGATGATCGAAGCCTTGACCCGCGAAATCAAAGTAGGCGAAATCTTCCTTGGTAAAGTGGTCAGCATCAAACCTTTCGGCGCCTTTGTGAATTTGATTCCGGGCAAAGATGGCATGGTGCACATTTCGGAGCTTGATGTGACCCGGGTCAATCAAGTCGAAGACGTGGTCAACATTGGCGACGAAATCAACGTAATGGTCATCGACGTCGATTCCGGTGGCAAAGTCAGCTTGTCACGGCGTGCCGTGCTCAATGGCGAATCCCCTGAGGATCGCAAGGCTGCCAACGCCAATCGTCCCCCCGCACCAGATCGTGGTGGCGATCGGGGCGGCTTCAGCCGGCCCCGCCGCCGCGATTAGGATTGATATAGCAATGCCCCGAGTGCATTTATGCACTCGGGGCATTGCTATATGCGAGGCATGCCTCGCACCATAGAGAGATGTGGCGCCCAAGTAGGGGCGAATAGTGTCGCCGTGAACGGCGGCATATTATTCGCCCTTACCGCTCGCCGGTACGGAAGGGAGGCGCGGGATGTGGCTCCCAGGTAGAGGCGAATAGTGTCGCCGTGAACGGCGGCATATTATTCGCCCTTACCGCTTGGGCGCGGTGTATTCATCCGAGGCGAGCAGATCGGCGTGATGGCGTTGGGCTACGTCGGGGTGCGAGCGGAGCCGGCTCTTGAGCTGGTTTTTGCCGATTTCACGGAAGAGCGGGTTGAGCGGGTCGCGGGTGGCACCACGGGATTTGGCTGCCAATTCAGGGGGCAATTCGAGCAACGGCACCGTCGAATTGAGCTGGGCATTGAAGAAAAACGCCACTGAGAGACGATTGGCGCCGGCTGGGGGTGTCACTACGCGGTGGATGTTGGCGAGCAAATAGCCGTTTGAGGCCATTTCGAGCACCTCACCGACGTTGATAACGAAGGTGCCGGGGATGGGGGGCGCGCTAATCCATTGCCCGTTGTGTTCTACTTCAAGCCCTTTTTGAACATCTTGGAGCAATACGGTCACAAAACCGCCGTCTTTGTGGGCGCCCACTCCTTGGTCGCTTTCGGTGGCGTCACGGCCTGGGTAGCGGATGATTTTGAGCAAATAGTGTGAATCTGGTGTGTAAATCTGCTCAAAAATGTTTTCGGGTTGGCCCAAGGCCACCGCAAAGGTCTTGATGAGGCGAATGGCTAAATTGGCGGCAGCGGTTTGGTAGCGCAAAATGGTCTCTTTGAAGGCCGGCAACTCTGCTGGCCATTGATTGGGACCACGCAGGCGATTCCACGGGGCGTTGGCAGGAATGTCAGCCATCACTTCTCGCTCGGCGCCGATGTCTACTTGCTCGCGCCAGTCGCGCTGGCCACGGGTGAATTCTTGGCCTTGGCGATTGTAACCACGGAAGTGGGGTGAATTGACCATCTCAATCGCCATCTTTTCGGCTTCGGGCAAGGCAAAAAATTCGCGGGCGACTGCCAAGGTGTCATCTATAAGTTGTTGGTCGACGCCATGGCCGGTGACATAGAAAAAACCTAAATCGTAGGCCGTGGTGCGGATTTCTTCGATGAAGGCAGCCCGCTCGGCTGGACTGCTCGATTCGAGCCGTGCCAGGTCGAGGACGGGGAGTTGTGAATAGGTAGTCGTCATTGTGGCTCCTGTTACAATGGTGAAAAGAGTGGGTACGGGCATATTTTATTCGACGAAATGCGAATTACCCTAATATAGCATAAATATTATCGTATTCGTCAAGTATGTTTTTTTGTGGTAGAGAATATCCTGATAAAATACGTACAGGTGAACGTTTTTTCATCATTCGAATCATAAAAAAGGAATCTTCTATGCCAATTCCCTCGGTGACCCTCAATAATGGCCTGCAAATGCCCCAAATCGGGCTAGGGACGGCGTCGCTCAACGATACCACTGTAGTACCCGTTGTCGTGAACGCCATCGCCGCCGGCTATCGCCATCTCGATACGGCCTACCGCTACGGCAATCAGCGGGGCGTGGGCCAAGGGGTGCGCGAAAGTGGCATCGCCCGCGAAGCATTGTTTGTGACCAGCAAGCTGGATGGCGAATTCCAAGGCCACGATCGTGCCATCGCAGGCCTCGACGAATGTCTGAGCCAGCTCCAGATGGACTACGTCGATTTGTTGTTGATTCACTGGCCGTTGCCACAGCGCAACGAATATGTGTCGACCTGGAAAACATTTGAAACCCTGGTGGCATCGGGCAAAGTACGCTCAATCGGTGTGTCGAATTTCACACCGGCGCACCTCGACCATTTGCGCGCCGAAACGACGATTTGCCCCGCTACCAACCAAATCCAACTAAGCCCACGGATTACCCGCCCCGACCAAGTGGCCTATGGCCACGCCCACAATATTGTGACGGTGTCGTGGAGCCCGTTGGGGCAAGGTGGGGATTTGTTGAGCGACCCGACGTTGGCGGCGATTGCCCAAGCACATGGCAAAACCCCAGCCCAGATTGTGTTGCGCTGGAATATCGAACTGGGCTTGGTGCCTATCCCGCGCTCATCCAATCCGGTGCGATTGGCACAAAACCTCGAGATTTTTGATTTTGCATTGACCCCTGCCGAAATCGCTGCGATAACGGCACTCGATACGGGTGCCGAAAAACGCGTCGATTCGGACGTGCAAGGCCATTGATTGATCTGCGGGGTGGCAGATTCGATCTGCCATCCCGCCGTGGCGATTCACGTCTGGCCCATACGTTTTTTCATAAAAAGTGTGAACGTGGCGTACAATACCGTGAGTAGACGTGTGCGTACAAGAAAAGAGTCTGTATGACGATTCCGGCGGTGACCCTCAATAATGGCTTGCAAATGCCCCAAATCGGCTTGGGAACCTGGCCACTCAAAGACCACGACGCGGCACCAGTGATGGTGACAGCTATCGAAGCGGGTTACCGCCACATCGATACCGCCTTCCGCTACGGCAACCAGCGCGGCGTGGGCCAAGGGGTGCGTGATAGTGGCATCGCGCGCGAGGAATTGTTCATCACCAGCAAGCTGGATGGCGAATTCCAAGGCCATGATCGCGCTATCGCTGGGCTCGACGAATGTCTGCGCCAATTGCAGATGGACTACGTTGATTTGTTGTTGATTCACTGGCCGTTGCCACAGCGCAACGAATATGTGTCGACCTGGAAAACATTTGAGACACTGGTAGCAGCAGGCAAAGTACGCTCAATCGGCGTGTCGAATTTCACGCCGGCGCACCTCGACCATTTGCTGGCCGAAACGACCATCTGCCCCGCCACCAACCAAATCCAACTAAGCCCTCGGATTACCCGTCCCGACCAAGTGGCCTATGGCCGGGTCCACAATATCGTGACGGTGTCGTGGAGTCCGTTGGGTCAAGGCAGTGATTTGTTGAGCGACCCGACGTTGGGGGCGATTGCCCAAAAATACGGCAAAACGGCGGCTCAAGTGGTGTTGCGCTGGAATATCGAATTGGGACTCGTGCCTATCCCCAAATCGGCCAATCCGGTGCGCTTGGCCCAAAACTTGGACATTTTTGATTTTGGGTTGACGTCAGCCGAAGTCGCTGCGATTACGGCACTCGATACGGGTGCCGAAAAGCGCGTCGATTCGGACGTGGAAGGCCATTGATGTAGCTGCGGGGTGGCATGCCATCCCGCCGTGGCGATTCACGTCTGGCCCATCCGTTTTTTTAATAGTAAGCAGTAATAAAAGGATTGCAAATGCAGTACGCGACCAATCAATACGAAGGGATGATTGCCGAAACAATCGTCATCCCCGGGCACAACGGTGACCCCATCGGGGCCTATGTGGCGCGACCGCTGGGACCGGGACCATTCCCGGCGATTGTGGTGATTCACCACATGCCCGGTTGGGACGAATGGTACCGCGAGGTGACCCGCAAGTTTGCTCACCACGGCTTTATTGCGATTTCGCCCAATCTCTATCACCGCGCTGGTCACGGCATCCCCGAAGACATTGCGGTGCAGGTGCGGGCTACGGGTGGCGTGCCCGACGATCAAGTGGTGGGCGATGTGGCAGGCGCGCTGGCCTATGCCGTGGCACAACCGACCTGCACGGGCAAAGTGGCGGTGTTTGGTACCTGCTCGGGTGCTCGCCACGCCTATTTGGCGGCTTGTCGTGCCCCCGGATTTGCGGCGATTATCAATTGTTGGGGTGGGCGGGTCACGATGGAACCGCAAGAATTAAGCCCCAACCAACCGGTGGCGCCCGTTGATTACACCAAGGATTTGGCCTGTCCGGTGCTGGGGATTTTTGGTGAAGAAGACTCAAGCCCAACCGTGGCACAAGTGGCATTGCTAGAGCAGGCCTTGATTGCCCATGGCAAAACGTACGAGTTCCATATGTACCCCGCTGCCGGCCATGGCTTCTTTTATTATGACCGTCCGGCCTACCGGCAAGCGCAGGCCATGGAAGGCTGGAAGAATATTTGGGCGTTTTTGGCGAAATATGTGGGCTAAACCTGCCCTAGCAAGGAGTGGCGTATGTGTACGATGATTGCCACACAAATCAAGGTTGCCGGGAGCGGCAAAGCAGGGAATGGCTGGTTTCCGCTGGGTGAAGCCAACGTGTCGTACGACCATCCTTTTGAAGCGCCGTTTGAGCACGCCCTCAGCCTCGACTTTGTCAACGAGGCCTTGGGGCCGAGTGCGCGAGTATCGGTAGAGCTGGATGTGGCGTCGGCGCGGCAATTGGTCGAGACTATTACTGCGATTTTGGCCAAAGCTGATCGCGGCGGCTATATCGTCGATTGATAATGAGATAGCGTTCACATGGTCCGGGTCAACTATTCGTCCCAATCCGACAGCCGGATTGTACAGGGCATCCAGGCCATGGGGGCGTTGCTCAAAATCCCCCGTTAACCCAAAATCGCCGTCAGCGCGGCGTCGAGGTCGCTGAGGTCGGCGAGCACGGCGTCGGGCTGATGGACGGTCAAATCGGCCACACTAAAGGGGCCGGTGGCAACCGCCACAGTGCGGGCGCCGTGCGCTTTGCCACAGGCGATATCGTTGGGGGTATCGCCGATGATGATGATATCGCTGCCACTCAACGCAGGCTGGAAGCGTTGGTTGGCGCGATTCAAGGCAAAGCTGGGGAGTTGCACCCGCTGGTGATGGTCGCTACCGTAGGCACCAGTGTCGAGGTCGACGTAATGAAGCAAATTGGTGAGGCGGAGCTTCATGGCGGCGACTTTTTGCATATTACCGGTGAGCACGGATTGATGCACATCGGGGGTGTGTTGTAGGTGGGCAAGGATTTGGGGGACACCGGGCAACACCCGCCCACGGGCAGCCATTTCGGCTTGGCGTTGGTCGAGCTCGTCCATGTAGGCGACGGCAAATTCGTCGAGTTGGGCTAGGATTTCGTCGTGGGGGCGTTCGGCGAATGTCTCCAAGATGATTTGTTGGTCGGTTTTGCCGGCGTATTCGCGGCGATCGTTGCTGGCGGGGCGGCCATAGACGCGGGTCATGGCGGCCCGCATGGCTTCGCCGGCCACGCCGCCACTATACAAGAGGGTGCCGTCGATATCCCACAAAATCAAACGCATAGCGAGTCCTTTTCCACATGCAATGTTAGAGCCCACCAAAATAACGCAAGGCTAGGCGAATACGGTCGTCGAGACTGTCGGGGGCATCGGCGGGGATGTTGGCGACGGCGGCGTTGGCTTCGGCAGCGCTGTAGCCTAGCCCCGTCAAGACGTCGATGAGCTCGCTGTCGCGGCTCGAGGGCATGACACCGGCCATCAACCCACGCGGGTCGATTTTGCCCTTGAGCTCCAGCACCATGCGCTCGGCGGTTTTGCGGCCAATGCCGGGGACTTTGCTGAGGCGCACTACGTCACCACTAGCCAAGGCTGCCTTGAGGTCATCGGGGCTGAGGCTTGAGAGTAAGCTCATGGCGACTTTGGGACCGATGCCGCTGACGGCGAGGAGCTGGTCGAACAATAGGCGTTGGACCCAATTGGCAAAGCCATACAACGTGAGTGAGTCTTCACGCACAATCAAACTGGTAAAAAACCGCACGGTGTCGCCGTCGTTGACGGCGCTGAGGGCAGGTTTGGGGAGATGGACGAGGTAGCCGACGCCGTTGGTGTCGATAATCACGTAGTCGCTGCCTGTGGCGACGACGGTGCCAGAAACAAGCGCAATCATAGTCTTCCTCTATACAAAAAACCGGCCCATGGCCGGTTTTTGAATGGAGCGGGAGACGAGATTCGAACTCGCAACCCTCTGCTTGGGAAGCAGATGCGCTACCATTGCGCCACTCCCGCTCATTGCCGTCATTGTAGCCGGTGGGGGCGGTGCTGTCAAGTTGACTTTGGTGTAGGGGTGATAATTGTCTGCATGATTTGTTCGAGCTCGGCGCAATGCTGTTGCCACGAATAGTGGGCGACCACGCGCTCGCGCCCGGCGGCGCCGAGTTGCTGGGCCCGCTGTGGGTCGGCCAGCAATGCGGCGATTGCCTCTGCGAGTGCCGCAACATCGGCTTCGGGCACGAGCAAGCCTTCGTGTTGATGGCGCACGATTTGGTTGAGCGGGGTGATATCGCTGGTGATGACGGGCAAAGCCGCCGCCATGTATTCGTGGATTTTGAGGGGTGACCAAAAGAACCCGGCAGCCTGTAGGGCGGGGTGGGCGTGGGTATCAAACGGGGCAATGCCGATATCAGCATCTGCGAGGATGGCGGGCATGGCGGCATAGGGTTGGGCACCCGTAAAAACAATATTGGGGTGGCCGCCTGCTAGCTGGGTGACTTGGGCAAATTCGGGCCCATGCCCTACAAACAAAAAGCGGGCGTTGATGCCACGATCGAGCAGGAGTCGGGCTGCCCGTACCCCATGGGCGACGCCATGCCAGGCCCGGAAAGAGCCAACGAAGACCACGGTGGGTTGGTGATCGGGGGGGCGTTGGGCAGGGCGGGGGGTAAAGCGATCGACATCGGCACCCCACGGCGTTTCGTGAATGTGCGTACGGTCGATTTCGCTAGGGATGGTGGTCTGGAGGGGGGTCACGATGGCATCGGCCCAGCGGCATTGCATGGTGGCCCAGCGCCGCATCGGTCCGCCAAGGCGGTCATCGATTTGGCGTTTGCGAATGCTGGGGGGATCGACAATCAAGGCATTGACCTCGAGCAACGTGGGGCGTTTGCCGAGGCGGGCGGCAATCATGCCGGCTCCGGCAAAGTTGTAATAGCGCTCCATGATGACATCGGGTTGTAGCCGGTGCGCTATGGCTATGATAGTGGGAGTCGAGAGGAGTGATAATGCTTTGGGGATGTCAATATGGTAGACAGTGAAGCCGTCGAGCTGTTGTTGTGCGGGGGCAATCAAATGCCCGAGGTTGGTATGTCCTTCGCGACTGACCGCCACCACATGCACGTCGTGGCCACGTAGACTCAACCCACGAGCCACTTCATAGGCATGGGTTGAGCCACCGAGATTGCCAGGCACGGGGATGCCACTTGCCACATAGAGGATTTTCACGGAATTTCCATTGATGATTAAATGAAAAATGCGACTGGCGGGGAGGTGAATTGGTTACATGCGCTCGTAGCGTTCGAGGTCAAGCACGATACACAAGGCGCCTTCGGCGACGGTAGAGACGGTTTGTTGCGCTTTGGTGACGGCGGTATCTTCGACACCAGCCAGCAACGTGGTGTTGCCACGGCGCAAAAAACCACCACTCGAGGCGAGCCGCGTCACGCGAAATCCTTGTTCAACTAAGGCGTCTACGGCTGCATCGGCCACGGCATCTTCGGTCACAAAAACGAGTAATTTCATATGGAGCTCCTTATAATTAGTTGGCCTGGCGAATACGCTGAGCCATAGGCAGGGTATAGGTATGACAAATCGCAATTGCGACAGCATCCGCAGCATCGTCTGGTTTAATGATTGCTGGCATCCGTAACGTCAACTTGACCATTTCTTGCATTTGGCGTTTGTCGGCACCACCATAACCGGCCACGGTCTGCTTGATGATGATTGGCTTGTATTCGTAGACTGTCAGCCCTGCTTGGGCGAGTGCTAACAAGGCCACTCCGCGTGCTTGACTGACCGTCATGGCAGTTGTGACATTTTTTGAGAAAAAGAGCTCTTCGACGGCGCAATTAT
The DNA here is from genome assembly GCA_937876225.1 of uncultured Chloroflexota bacterium. Taxonomy (GTDB): domain Bacteria; phylum Chloroflexota; class Chloroflexia; order Chloroflexales; family Roseiflexaceae; genus UBA965. The sequence goes on from CALFIC010000107.1 coordinate 24,665, forward strand.
CGGGCTGGTAGGTGGTAATACACTCGGTCAGCCCGCGGTAGAGTGACAACAGGCGTTCGGCTTGGGGCATACCAGCCGGGGTCGTCAACGCACCACAGGCGACCAAGCTGAGGTTGCCATTGAGTGAATCAACAATCCCCCATCCCATAATTGCGGTACCGGGATCAATCCCAATCGTACGCATTAGGCGCCAGCAAATTGCTCGGCCACCTCATCGGTGATGTCGAGGTTGCTATAGACCTTTTGGACATCGTCGAGGTCTTCCATGCGTTCAATTAATTTGAGTGCCCGCAGGGCGTCGGCGGCGTCGGCTTGGACGATGGTTTTGGGGCGCATCGCTTTTTCGACGGTGGTAATGACTAATCCGGCTGCCAGCAATACATTGCGGATGGCGATGAGTTGTTTGTAGTCGGTATAGATTTCGAGCACATCACCACCATCGATGACGTCGTCAGCACCAGCATCGATGGCCATCATCGTGGCATCATCGGTGCTTACTTTGCCGTTGCTCAAATCAACCACAATCAACCCTTTGAGGTCAAACATCCAGCTCACCGAGCCGGGTTCGCCAGGATTGCCGCCGATTTTGGTGAATACGGCCCGCACTTCTGAGGCGGTGCGGTTACGGTTGTCGGTGGCTGCTTCGATGATGACTGCCACGCCACCAGGGGCGTACCCTTCGTAGGTGATTTCTTCGAGTTGGGATTCGTTGCCTTTGCCTAAGCCCCGTTCGATGGCGCGATTGATACTGTCCATTGGCATGTTGCCGGCGCGGGCTCTATCAACAGAAATTCGCAAGCGGAAGTTGGTTTCGGGGTCGCCAGAGCCACCTTCACGCACCGCAATCGCAATATCGCGGGCAAGCTTAGTAAATAATTGACCACGGCGTTGGTCGAGTACCCCTTTGGATCGACGAATGGTAGCCCATTTCGAGTGACCGGACATAGCAAATACCTCTATAGAATGCATCGTATTGCGTGTATTATACCATACGCACCTAATTCATCATAGCCTCTGTTTAGCTATTACCAAATACAAACCGCCCCACGTAATCAAACGTGGGGCGGTCGTGCGGATTGGATTTAGTTGTTGACTGGGACGTCGACGCCGTTGGTTTGTTGCACGCGGGCAATCAAGCTCCGCAAGCGCTCACCATCGAGGGATTCGTATTCGATCAAGGCATTGGCCATGTCTTCGAGAATGGTGCGGTTGGTGGTCAAAATCGAGCGGGTGTGGGCGTAGGCTTCAGCCACAATCCGGAAGACCTCTTCGTCGATTTTGCGGGCCACGTCTTCGCCATAGTTGCGTTGTTCGCTGATTTCGCGACCAAGGAAGATCATCTCTTCTTTTTCGCCAAAGGCAATCGGCCCCAACTTGGTGCTCATGCCAAAGCGGGTGACCATGGCGCGGGCAATCCGGGTGACTTGAGTGATGTCACCTGAGGCACCAGTGGTGACTTCTTCGATCCCAAAGATGATTTCCTCGGCCACACGTCCACCCAATGCTGATACCAACTGGGCATTGAATTGTGACATCGTGGTGTAGCGCAAGCTGTCTTCTTCGGGCAAGAACAAGGTATAGCCACCGGCTCGACCACGAGGAATGATGGTGACCTTTTGGACCATGTGGGAGTGGGACATACCGGCGGCGGCAATGGCATGACCCGCTTCGTGGTACGACACCAACAGCTTTTCGCGTTCGGTCATGACACGGCTCCGGCGCTCAGGGCCACCGAGGGCGACCCGCTCGACGGCATCACTCAACTCCAATTGGCCGATTTGCTTCTTGGAGCGGCGGGCTGCCAAAATAGCGGCTTCGTTGATGGCGTTGGCCAAATCAGCACCCGAGAACCCGGGGGTGAGCTTAGCGATAACGGTCATATCGACGTCGTCTGCCAACGGCTTGCCTTTGGAATGGACGGCAAGGACGGCGATACGTCCTTTGACGTCGGGGGTATCGAGTACCACCTGGCGGTCAAACCGGCCGGGACGAATCAAGGCGGGGTCGAGCACGTCAGGGCGGTTGGTGGCGGCAATCACGATGATGTTGGTGGTGGAATCAAATCCGTCCATCTCCACCAAAATTTGATTGAGGGTTTGTTCGCGCTCATCGTGCGATCCACCCAACCCAGCACCACGTTGACGACCCACTGCATCGATTTCGTCGATGAAAATGATACAAGGGGCGTTGCGCTTGGCTTGGTCAAACAAATCACGGACCCGTGAGGCACCCACACCGACGAACATTTCGACAAACTCAGAACCCGAAATCGAGAAGAACGGTACCCCTGCTTCACCGGCTACTGCCCGTGACAACAAAGTTTTACCGGTTCCCGGAGGACCAACCATCAATACACCGCGAGGAATGCGGGCACCGAGTGCTGAGAATTTGTCGGGGAACTTGAGGAACTCGACAATTTCGCTGAGGTCTTGTTTGGCTTCTTCTTGGCCGGCGACATCCGCAAAGGTGACGCTGGGTTTATCCGGCGAAAACATGCGGGCGCGGCTTTTGCCGAATGACATGGCTTGATTGTTGGATCCTTGTGCTTGGCGCATAAAGAAGACAAAGAAACCAATCATTAAAATGACCGGCAACAATACCGAAATGACATTGAATAACCCGCCCCACGCCGGGGCAGCCCCGATTTTGAGGTCGACACTATCGAGCGGCACGCCAGCTTGTACCAACAAGGTGGTAATGCTGTCGCCATTTTCGATGCGTGAATGGACCACTTTGGTGTCACGGTAGTTGACGACGATTTCGCTACTGCCCGTTTGGACATCAATGCTTTTGACTTTACCGGCTTTGGCATCAGCAAGAACAGTATAGATACCGCTCTCGGCGATACTTGCTTGTGAACCACTAAAATAATTAAAAAATAGTGCAAGCGCTGCAACAAGGATGATGAGGTAGACGAAACTATTCTTCAGCCAGCGATTTTCGCCCATGTCTCTTCACAATCTAGGAGTAGACACTCCGTGGTAGCGCGGCTCTGATACGAACAGAGGTGAACATGCTACATGTTTAGTCCTGTGATTATAACACTGTCGTTTTCGCTTGGGCAAGCAAGAACCACCCCAAAATAGCAACTCTTATTTAACTCTAATACCTGTGCTGTTTTGACGTGCATAAATTGGGCATATTTTTGAAAAAATCGGTAGATTTGCATATTTCATACCAATCCTATCGATTGGTGTGAACACCTACTGACAGGTGTGATGAATCACACTTGTCAGTAGGTCGATTGAAATAGTATTTTTAGTGAGTGTAGATTTCGGGTTTAAGTACGCCGATATAGGGCAGATTACGATAATGTTCGGCATAATCGAGCCCATATCCCACCACAAATTCATTGGGGATGTCAAAACCGAGGTAATCGACCGTCAATCCCACGGCGGGGTCGCGGCGGGCCGGCTTGTTCAACAACGTACAAATCCGCATGCTCGCCGGGTTGCGTTTGAGGAATTGGGCATGCAGATACGCCAGGGTGAGTCCACTATCGATGATGTCTTCGACAATCAACACATGTCGCCCAGCGATGTCCATATCCAAGTCTTTGAGCAGGCGTACCACGCCCGTGCTGTGGGTGCCATGGCCATAACTCGATGTGGCAATAAAATCAACAGAAAGGGGAATATCGATGGCGCGTGCCAAATCCATCATGAACATGGTACATCCTTTGAGTACCCCGATCATGACCAAATCGCCTAATTCTGCATAATCACGTGCAATAATTTGTCCAAGCTCTTGGACTCGGGTGGCAATTTGTGCTTCACTTAGCAACGTCTTCTCGATGTCCTGATGCATGACAACTCCCTATACCAACTAAAAGTGGTTTTATCATACCGTAAATTCGTCGTCTTTGTCACACCAGATTTGCAATGCTGGCTGATTGGGCAACGTGCGGTAAGCAGGGTCACTCCGTACCCCCACCACCCAGACTACTTGTTCACCAATGCACACCAACGGCCAAGTAGCGCGTTGTGATGCGGGGATCTTGGCGTCAACCAACACATCTTGGACTCGGCGATGCCGGCCATTACCGATGCCGATGCGGTCACCTGTGTGACGTGTACGGAGCATATAACGGTGATTTGGTTGCAAAAAAACTTGTCTGCCATCGTGAAGTATGGGCTGCGCAGAGGTGCGTGCGTCGGCAATATGCAAGGAGTAATCACCACAGGCAATTGTTTGGGGCGGTACCAATAATTGCGGTTGCCCCGCGTAGACTGGTGCCACGGGGTGTATGCGCGCGCCGATGGTCAGTGCGGTGTCAGTAACCTGTGTTGCAATCCCCTTTGGTAGTGGTTGGGTCGGTGGCGTGCCAGCGATGAGGGCGATGCGGAGCGCTTCGATATGTCCAAAACTAATTTCACGCAGTGTGCCATGGTACAACGTAATGGCGCGGCGCAGGGCGGCCCGTTGTAGGGTTGGATGTAATGCAGAAAAATATGCCCGTTGCAATTCAATGTGCGTTGCTGATGCTCGCGCCAATTGATCCCAATGCGCCATTAGGCTGGTATGCACAAAATCATCGCTGTCGCTACTAAGCAGTGCGGTCTGGGCAAGCAATTGGTTGAGTTGGGGTTGTTCTTGGCGCAGAGCGGGGAGCAGATTATGGCGCACTCGTACCCGCAAGGCGCTCTGTTTGTCGTTACTTGGATCGTGGCGTGGGGTGAGCTGGCGCGTTTGACAATAATCAAGGATGGTAGCCCGTGAAACGTCGAGGAATGGCCGTACCAGCGTGGCGTGTCCGGGTGGTGCGCTCGCTGCCCAGATCGACCATGGTGTCACCACTCGCATGGCAGCCAGCCCGGTTGTGCCACTGCCCCGTAACAGGCGCATCAATACTGTTTCGGCTTGGTCGTCTTGGGTATGCGCCACCAGCACCATGTCGGCATCGATTTGTAGGGCATAGTGGGCGAGCCGGCGGTAACGTACCACGCGGGCTGCTTCACTCAGATTGGCATAATCGGGGGCTTCGTGGCGGATATCGGCTGCATCAATCCAGGCTGTGAGTCCTAGTGATGCGGCGGTGGCGGCCACAAATTGGGCGTCGGCTATAGATTGTGCTCCGCGGAATTGATGGTCGAGGTGGTATACCGCCAGCGCTGACGCTGGATAAAATTCACATAACGCATAGAGCAACGCCAATGAATCTGGTCCACCCGACACTGCCACCACCGCCCGCCGTAATGATGCAAGGGCTGGGTGGTAGCGTAACTGTGTGACGAGTGGATGGGCGTTCATGGGGTGACCGGGATGGTAAATGTCAAAATCACTAATTGGCGCTTGTCACTGATGGGGTGGTCGCTGGTTTGCGGCAAATCAAGGGGCATATCGCTCCAGCCATACAGCACCACGCGGTTTTCGGGCAAGGCATTGACTGCCCCACATGGTCCAGCGACCTGCTCATAGATGCGCAACAGATTGAAGGTTGCTTGGCCGTCATTTGGGGCATCACAGGGGAATGAACTACTGTTGCTATCGATATGCACGTTGATTGGCGTATTGCTCGTGATATTCCCTAGCGCTTGACTAAACGTTCCATGTAAGAGCACGGCATCGCTGAGGGGCATGTCTGTCACTGTCACATCGCCATCGAGACTGCCCCCACGGTAGACCAAGTGCTGACTGATGTGGATGGGGGCGGGAATCGTCGTCGTACTTTGGAAGTAATGCACATCGCCAATATCACTGGTATAACTGACACGATTCGTGCCATCGGCATCATTTACCACCCCAAGTGGCATGTTTTGATTGTCATAAAGTGGAGCGAGTGACGCACCTTGATTACTCGTGATTTGAATGGTGCTACGAAACGGCGTATATACCGCCAACGATGTGGCGACAAACGCCGTATCGGCATCGCTCTGTTGTTGGATGGTCGAGAGGGCATAAACCAACGTATTGTTGCCCCGCACAACCCACCCGGTGGCTGCGAGGAGTAACGTGACCACCAGGGCTGTGACCGGAATACTTACCCACGCCATATCAAGGGCCTTGCGCCATTTGAGAATTTGATAGGTAATCGGACCAATCACGATGATATAGAGCACTATTAACCCGAAAATCAACCCAGGTGCAGGATGATTGAGAGCGGGGATGTTAATGCCGTACATCAATGGATCGTTGGCGCTGCCGGCGGGTGGGAAGCCGACGGTTGTCATTGAGGCGGGATAGACCGGACTCACTACTGGTTGCCAATACCATGATTCTTCACTCCAGCCACGAGTAGCCACAAATGGCACCACTGACTGGAATAATTCACCGCGTCCGATGCTCCGGCTCCAGAGCAATGGATTGCGGTCGGCGACGGCTATGGCATCTGGGTGTGGCGTAATCGCTGGGAGCTGGAGTGTTTTTGGCCATGACTTGGGGAGGTTGGCCGCTAATACGGGCGAAATATGTTGCGTGGGGTCGATTTTGATTGCTGCGAACCTTGCCCATTCCCCCGTGGCATTTCCAGCCAGCACTACCCGTCCTCCCAAATTCATCCAGAGGATGATGGCTTTGGTTTGGGTTGGGGAAAACAGGCTGGGATCATCGATAAATAGCGTAAATATCCCTTGTAGGCTGGTGACTTCACTAGGGAATTGTGCAGGAGTGATACCGCGTATTAGTGGTGTACTGCCATCTGGCAACGACGTGCTGCCAAGATTCGCAAGCAAATTCGTGTCGCTGGCGACGACGACATTGAGTGGGCTGCCCGCGGCTTCGGCATTTATCATCGTGCTGGCGATGACTTGGTCATCGGCACGTACGCGCGCCATAATACTCCGGGCATAGCCGGGGATGACACTGCCGAATGTGAGTTGTTTGCTACTTTGGGCGGGGAGTTCTATGGCGCGTTGCCAGGTGACATGGCTCCCGGTATCGTTAGTGACCACCCATTCTACGACCACCGACCGATCTTGATTGTCGCCGTTGATGGTGAGCTGGATGGGGGTAATCGTATCAGCGCTATAGGTGTTGGCAAATCCTACTCGGGCACTAATTTCGATGCGACTTTGCGCATGTACTATGAGCGTTGATGGTATCAACCACCACAGCATCAGCACCAATAACGCCACAAAGATTCGGTGTCGCATATGGGGTACTCCTAGCGTAGCGCAGGACAGTTGGCGACTAATTGCAAGACATACGCCAAGGTTTGGGTGGGGGTGTCGGTATCACCATTGATGTGTACTGCATCTGCTGCCGGTTGCATCACATGGCGGTCGCGTTCGTCGCGCACGCGAATTGATTCGGTGAGCTGAGCTACATCTATCGATTCACCGCGGGCGGCTAATTCGTTGACGCGGCGGCGCGCCCGCTCGGCAATCGATACATCGAGGTAGATTTTGAGGGGTGCTTCAGGGATGACAATCGCACCAATATCGCGCCCTACCATAACCACATTCCCTTGCATGCCGATGGCTCGTTGGCGCGCCCGCAAGATTTGGCGGACGCTGGGATGGGCGGCCGCAATCGAAACAGTTTTTTCGACAATCTGTTGCCGAATATCCCAGGTCACGTCACGCCCATTTAACAAAATCGTATATTGCCGACCATCGTTTTGGGTGGGTGCATGCACCGAAATTTCACTTTGTTCCGCAAGTTGCGTGACTGCTATGGCATCATGGGGATCACAATTGGCCTCGATAACGGCCAGCGTCAAGGCCCGATACATAATCCCGGTATCAAAATAAATATAGCCCAATTGTGTCGCCAAATTGGCACCGAGGGTGCTTTTGCCCGACCCGGCTGGCCCATCGATTGTTATTACCTGTGGAATTGTCATGGCTCATCCAATTAAATCAGGGTGCGATATGTATGGCGTAATTATACTGTGAATTCTCATGATAGTGATGGTTGTCGTTATGATGCATATCAACGAGCGTGTAGGTCTGCGACAACCATTTGGATATCATATACAAGACCGAAATTATCCTATGTCTGTGTCTTTGCAGACAAATACCTATCCATTTGTACAAAACATACAAAAACACCAAAACAAGTTTATGAATTGTGTCCGTGGTCAAAAAAACCACCGGTCTTTATAATTTTTAGCATAAGTTTGTAGATTTCAATCCGTTTCATGATTAAAAAATGCAATGACGCATCTGATGGACGGGTGTTGGCGAAGAATATTGTGTGCGCAAAAAAAGGAGCCTCCGATGGAACACACCTTAGTATTTTTGTTACCGCTCGCAGGAATCTTGATTGGCGCCAAAATCGCTGGCCAATTGAGCCATCGCATCGGCTTGCCCGCTGTATTTGGTGAATTGATGCTGGGATTGATTTTGGGGCCAGCCGTGTTGGGGTTGATGCAGAGCAACGACACCTTGCAGTTGCTTTCAAATATCGGTGTGTTGATTTTGATGTTTATCGCTGGCCTCGAAACAGACGTGGCTGGGATGCGCCAAGCCGGCAAAGCCTCGCTCTGGACAGCCATCGGCGGTGTGTTGATGCCACTCGGGTTTGGTGCTGTTGCCGGGCACATGTTTGGGTTGACCTGGCCGCAAGCGATTTTTTTGGGGACGGTGCTTACCGCCACCAGCGTCAGTATTTCTGCCCAAACGCTCCGTGAATTAGGTGTGCTTCGCACCGCCGAAGGATCGACCATCCTTGGGGCGGCCATCATCGATGACGTGCTCGGCGTGTTGGTGTTTGCGGTCGTGATGTCGTTGATGGGTGAGGGGAGTTTGTACTGGACGCTCATCAAAATGACGGTCTTCTTCCCCGTCGCTTGGTTTGTGGGTGATGCCTTGGTGCCGTGGATTGTGCGTTGGGAGCAGCGAATGCACCACCGCGAAGCAAGTCTCGCTGTCATCCTCGGCTTGTTGTTGGTTTATGCCTGGTCGGCTGAAGTCCTAGGCAGCGTGGCGACTATTACCGGAGCTTACATTTTGGGTGTGGTAGTGGCGCGGCATGCCAAAGAAGGGCATATCGTCCACGAAGGCATTGCTGCAATCGGTTATGCCTTTTTCATCCCGATGTTTTTTGTCAATATCGGGCTCCAAGCGCATGCCGAAGGCTTGTATGCTGTGCCCTGGATTACCCTGGCGATGATTGTGGTGGCTGTGGTCACCAAAATTGTGGGTGGCGGTGTGGGCGCTATGTTGGGGGGATTCGGGCGGCGCTCGGCCTTGCAGATTGGCGTGGGCATGGTGTCACGTGGTGAAGTGGCGTTGGTTATCGCCAGTGCTGGGTTGACGAGTGGCTTGCTGTCAAGCGAAGTCTTTTCGGTCTTGTTGATTGTAACCATTGCGACGACGCTATTGACGCCGCCGTTATTACGCTGGGTATTCCCAGCTCCGGCAGCAGTCGAGCCGACCACGGTACCTGTGGTAGCGTTTGGGGATGTGTTGGTCACAGAATAAATTGGTGCAACCAAGCAACGGTGCTTTTGCAATAAAACAATGATGTGTGAGGTCATGGAAATCATCACACTGTCACGATGCGGGCGGGCCACCGCATCACTGTCAGGGACAGGGGCAGCAATTGCCGAGGGTCGCAGGGGGGATTTAGGATGCACCTAGAGCACCTGCGAGGTTAAACAAATGCAAGGAGTAGCGCCGTGAATGATCAATTACAGTTTTTGACGACCGCAACCAATGTCCTATGGCTATTGTTGGCAGGGTTCTTGGTTTTCTTCATGCAGGCAGGCTTTGCCTTGGTCGAAACCGGCTTTACCCGCGCCAAAAACGTCGCTCATACCATGATGATGAACATGATGGTCTTTTGTATCGGTGCGATCGGCTACTGGATTTGTGGTTTTGCTTTTGAGTTTGGCGCCGTCAATCATGCTTACCCCGCCGTCGAGACCGCCGGCGCCGTGGCTGGGCCGTGGGCTTTTTCGCCATTGACTCTCGGGTCATGGGGTGATGCGCTGGGGAGCGGATTGCGCTTCGGCGAGCAGTTCGGGATTATCGGTACCACCGGTTTCTTTTTGCAGGGTATCGGTTTGAGTGCTGCTGGTATTTTTGCTTTCTTCATCTTCCAGATGGTGTTCATGGATACGGCCGCCACCATTCCTACTGGTTCGGGCGCCGAGCGTTTGCAGTTCATCGGGTTTGTACTGATGGGCTTTTGGGTGAGCATGATCGTTTACCCGATTGCTGGTAACTGGGTGTGGGGTGGCGGTTGGTTGGCCAATCTGGGCCGGGCAGTGGGTTGGGGCAGTGGTGCCGTCGACTTCGCTGGTTCGGGTGTGGTGCACATGACCGGTGGCGCAGTTGGGTTGGCGATTGCGATGGTGATTGGCCCTCGCATTGGTAAGTACAATGCTGACGGGAGCGCCAACACGATTGCCGGCCACAACATCCCCATGGGTGTGCTTGGGACCATCATTCTGTTCTTTGGTTGGTTCGGTTTCAACCCCGGTTCATCGATCGGTTTGCTCATTCCCGCTATCACGGATGCCAGTGGTGCCGTCGTTACTCCAGCCAGCTTGATTCCCTTGAACTTGGCCACATTAGCCGCCCTCAACACGTTGTTGGCAGGGGCTGCGGGTGGGATTAGCGCCATGGTCTATAGCTGGGTCTTTATGGATGCCAAAAAACCATCGCCGGCGCTATCGGTGAATGGGTTGCTGGCAGGATTGGTCGCTGTCACTGCTCCGTGTGCCTTTATTGATGGCCCGAGTGCGGTGGTGATCGGTTTGATTGCCGGTGTGTTGGTTTGTTGGGCCACGGTGACTTTGGACAAACTCAAAATCGACGATCCGGTGGGTGCTGTCCCCGTACACTTGGTCAACGGTGCGTGGGGGGTAATTGCCACGGGGCTGTTTGCGGTGGGTAACCCCGATACTGCCGGCTGGAATGGTGTACAGGCTGCGGTCACCGGTGCCTTGCATGGCAACGTGACGCAGTTGGTACCGCAAATCCTCGAAGTCTTAGCAATCGGCTTTTTTGCCTTCGTGACGTCATACGGTTTCTTTGTCCTCCTCAAGCGGGTCGGTTGGTTGCGCAGTCGTGCCGAAGACGAAGTGGGTGGTCTCGATATGCCTGAAATGGGTGAATTGGGCTACGTGACCGAAGGCGTGGCTGTCCCCGGTGGTCAAGTTTAATTTGTTGGTTTGTACATACAAAAACGGACGAGGTGACATGTGTCACCCCGTCCGTTTTTTTGCAAGCGTGCTTAGCCGATTTTGACGGCACTGCCCCCTTTGGCGGCTGACAATTGGATGGCGTCCCACAAGCGGGCCATGCGCAAGCCTACTTCGGGAGGGCAGGGATTGGCTGCGCCTTGGCGCACGCCGAGGAATTGCTCCCAGACGCCCAGCGAGGCAGCGGTTTCGACGGTGGCGGGAGGGGTGTCGCCGTCGTATTGCACTTGCAGTTTTTCGCCCCAGACGCCGGTATAGAGGATGCCTTTGTCGCCAAAGACGCGAATGTCGGAGTGGCACGACGGCATGGCTTCGCCACAGCCGTGGAGTGACACCAGGACGCCCGACTTAAGGCGGGCAATCACGACGCCCAACGTTTCGACGGCGCGGCCTTGGTTGTCGAGGTAGGCTGCCACTTCGGCGACGTCTTCGCCGGCCAAATCGACGGTGGTGTTGAGTAATGGGCACCCGTATCAAACAAAAAGCCACCACCGGCGATGGCAGGGATTTGGCGCCAGGTATTGACGGTGTTGACGCCCCAGTTTTGCCATACCACGCCACTAATGGTTTTGATGGTGCCAATGTTGCCGTTGCGCAACATATTGACGGCAGTGCGCACGTTGGGTGAGAGGCTGCCGGGGAAGGCCACGACCAACAATTTGCCGGTGCGATTGCGGGTGGCGATGAGGCTTTCGGCTTCGGCACCGGTCATCACCATCGGTTTTTCGAGCAACACGTCAATCCCGGCTTCGAGACAAGCGGTGGTTTGATCGTGGTGGTAGGCGTGAGGGGTAATGATGAAGGCGGCGTCGATAGCCCCTTTGTGGTC
>CALFIC010000108.1 GCA_937876225.1 uncultured Chloroflexota bacterium
TTGAAAATTGAAAATTGAAAATTGAAAATTGAAAATTGAAAATTGAAAATTGAAATACAGAATAACTCTGCGGCTTCCTCCCTCCGCGTGAGAATCAGTGAATCTGGCATAGATACACTGTTTACGAAGTAGAAAGTATGAAGTATGAGGTATGAAGTAAAGTTAGAAGTGGTTACATTCTCGCTGCGCCGCTGCGCGAGATAAATTTTTGATCTACGGAATAAGCCCAATCGCAGTTTTTAATTGGGGATCACGACATTGAGTAGCGGTGCCCACTGGTTTACGATCAGCTACACACGGGGCATTGGCCGTAGCAGTAGCATCGTCATTGACCACGATATCGGGAGTCAAACCAACACCATGTATGGCAATACGATTGGGTGTCAACCATTGACTAATGGTCAACCGAATCGTGCCTCCATTGCTCAATGGATAGATGTTTTGCACGATACCTTTGCCAAAACTTTGCGTCCCGACCAGTTGCACATCGGGGTAACGATCGCGCAAGGCACCAGCGACGATTTCGCTGGCACTAGCCGAATTCCCATCCATCAACACGATTAACCGTACTGTAGGAAACGGAATTACTGCCGCAGGCGCCGTGGTATGAAACTCTTTGAGCACACCTGTGGCGCGTTGCTCATAGAGTGCGGTGCCATCATAAAACAACCCCAGCACTCCTTGGGCACTATCAAGTAACCCGCCAGGATTATGCCGCAAATCAAGGATATAACCACGTGGTTTAGCGTCAGCAAAGGCACGCATGCCATTCGCCAAAATCTCGGGCGTGTTCGTTTTGAATTCACTGATGTGAATATAGGCAATATTGTCCGGCAACGTTTGCCATTCGACGCTCGGCAATACAAATTCGGCGCGCGTAATCGTGATCGGAAACGTAGGCGCATTGCCACGCTGCAACGTCAACGTGACCGAAGTACCTGCCTCGCCACGTACAAGCGCAGCAATTGCCACCGCCGCATCATCGACACTTTTTCCCGCAATCAACGGAGCGATTTGCACCGCATCAACGGCGATGATTTGGTCATCGTGCTGTACACCAGCCTTGATGGCCGGCGCATCAGCAATCGGCTTCCAGACATACGCTTTGCCATCAGTAATCCGCAAATAAATGCCGATGCCCACTGTTTTGCCACGCATATCGTCACTGGTTTGTTTGGCTTTTTCAGGTTCTTGATAAAACGTATATTTGTCGCCAAGACTGGCAAGCATGCCGTCGATGGCTCCTTTGATCATACGGGTATGGTCGATTTTTTCACGGGCATAAAACACCGCATCCACCACCTGCCACGCTTCCCAAAACGGCGCAAAGGCGATACGCATTCCCCACGGGGTTTGAAGCTGGGCAATCGTGCCAGGTCCGACGACTTGGGCAATATCACCGCCATACGGAGTCGCGGCCAGCGTCATCGCCAACACCCACCCGGCTACAAATGCGACCACCATATGATACCAGCGCATGGGATTATCCTTCCCCGTCGAAATCACCGGCCTGGGTCAGCAATATCGTCGCAGCTACGAGTGGCGCCGTTTCGGCCCGCAAAATCCGCGTCCCGAGTCCAGCCGCATGCCACGTCGATTGGCGTGTCAACCACGCCAATTCATTGGGGCTAAAGCTCCCCTCGGGACCACTAACCAGCCACGCCGGGCGATTCGCATCACACGGCAATTGGCGCAACGGTCGCGTACCACTCCCTTCGTTGCACCAATAGACTTGCGCTTCGGCAGGAACACGCATATCGTTCAATGCAACCGCTGGCGCTAATTGGGGCAATATACCACGACACGATTGCTCCGCTGCTTCGCGGATGATCCGTTGCCAACGCTCGCGTTTGGTAGGCGACAGATCGCCTTCTTGCACGCTTCGTTCAGCCATGATCGGTACGATGGTATGCACCCCAATTTCAGTCGCTTTTTGCAACAACCACTCAAAGCGTTCGGCGCGGATCAACGATACTGCAAGTGTCACTTGCAGGCGCGGTTCACCCGTGGCTACAAACGAATCAACCACCTGCCAACTCGCCCGTTTGGGAGTTAATTCGGTGATACGTACCACTGCCGCCTGCCCCAATCCATCGAGTAGCATGACTTGCTGGTCCACCCGCAAGCGCAACACCCGCGACCACTGATGCAGTAAATTGGCATCAGTGGTCGTACCTGCGGTAAATGTGGTTGCATCCACAAAAAAGCGATGCGTATTGGGGATAACGGTGGCCATCGAACTAGGCGTCCCGTTGATGCACAAGCGCCACCCAATCGCCTTCGCTGCGGCGATTGATGCGGGTGAGTCCGGCGGCAGCAAATGCCACAGCGACTTCGTCTTCGCGGTCGGCAATAATCCCCGAGCTAATCAAAATCCCACCGGGCTTGAGCGCAGCTTTCATATCGTCAGCCAAAAAGACCAACACTTTGGCGATAAGATTGGCCGCAATCAAATCGCACTGCAATGATTCGGGGTCAATCGCTACGCCGGGGGGGACGTCGGGTAAATCCCAGCTCAGCCAATGACCGAGGGTATTGCCTTTGCCGAGGCTGCCCTCGATGATTTTCATGCGGTCGAGCACACCATTGGCTTCGGCGTTGATGCGGGTGGCATCGACGGCAATTCCGTCGGTGTCAATCGCGAGAATTTCGCGGGCACCGAGATGGGCCGACTCAATCGCCAAAATCCCCGACCCACAGCCCAAATCCATCACGCGGGTATCGGGAGCTTGATAGTCTTCGAGGAACTGACAGCACATGCGGGTGGTGGGGTGCAAGCCCGTACCAAAGGCCATACCGGGGTCAAGCTTGAGCACAATATCATCGGGTAACGGCGTGTATTCATGCCATGAAGGCACAATCACGGTGCGGCGCCCAATCCGTTGCACGGTATAGTGGCGCTTCCAGGCTTCAGCCCAGACCTGTTCTTCGAGTTGGGTCACCTTGAGGGGGCCTACTTGGCGCAACAGACTGAGGTGCCACAAGGCTTGTTCGAGGCGCACGCGGGTTTCTTCGCTATGCTCATCGACAGCAATCCACGTGCGGACGGTGACGGGGCGCACCGTGTCATACACATAGTCCGGGCCATCAGCGCCATGGATGACGGGTTGATCGACGGCAACCCCACCGTTATAGCCGTATTGCGCCAACAATTCACTCACCGATTCGACGGCCTCGGCCTCGACTTCGACGCTACATTCTAACCATGCCATGATATTAGGCCTTCCAGCGCGTACCTTGCGCACTATCTTCGAGGGTTACACCCAAATCGCTCAAGCGGTTGCGCACCAAATCCGATAGCTGGTACTGCTTGGCTTTGCGCAATTCGGCGCGTAATTCAATTAATAACTCAATAAACGGGGCGGCTTCGGCAACCTTGCTCGGGCCAGATTCAAGCGTCAACCCGAGCACACCACACAAGGTGCGCAACTCGGCTTGGGCTTCAGCAAACACGTCACCACTCACCCCGGCATCACGCGCCACGTTAATGGCCCGCACCAACTCAAAAATCGTCGCCAATGCGACCGAGGTATTCAAATCATCATCCATGGCCGCCACAAAGGCGGGGCGGGCAACGGCAGTGGCATTACTCAAGCGATCAACGGCATCGCCATCAGTCAATTTGCCGGTGGCGGGCTCCAAACCGCCATTGATGCGGTCGAGTTTGCGCTCTTGGTCAGCCACGATATCGACACCATACGCCAACGGATTGCGGTAATAACTCGACAACACTACCAAGCGCAAGGCATCGGCGGGATGGTCAGTCAAAAACTCGCGAATCGTGACCACGTTCCCCAGCGACTTGGACATTTTTTCGAGTTTGTAGGTGCCATCGTCAAGCTTGGTTTGGATCTGGAGCATGCCGTTGTGGATCCAATGGCGGGCAAAGGTTTTACCCGTCAAGCTTTCGCTCTGGGCGATTTCGTTTTCGTGATGGGGGAACACGAGGTCGTTGCCGCCGCCATGAATGTCGATTTCTTCGCCCAAATGGTCCAAGCTCATCGCCGAACATTCGATGTGCCAACCGGGGCGGCCGGGGCCCCACGGGCTGGGCCAGGCCGGTTCGCCTGGTTTGGCACCCTTCCACAAGGCAAAGTCACCAGGATGTTCTTTGCGGGCATCGACATCGAAGCGGGTGCCCGACACCATGTCGGTCAAGCTGCGCCCCGACAACCGCCCATAATCAGCGTCTTTGGCAACCCGGAAGTAGACATCACCTTCGGCAGCATAGGCAAAGCCTTTGGCGATGAGTTGCTCGATGAAGCTGATGATTTGCGGCATCGATTGGGTTACCCGTGGGTAAATCGTGGCTGGCAAAATATGCAACGACGCCAAATCATCGAGGAACTCGGTGACATAGCTCGACGCCAATTCAACTGGGTCACGGCCAAGCAGATTAGCCCTGGCGATGATTTTGTCGTCGACATCGGTGAAATTGACGACGTGCATCACTTGCAGGCTCCGGAATTCGAGGTAGCGGCGCAACACGTCAAACACAATCGCCGACATGGCGTGACCGATATGGGCACGGTCATAGACGGTGACGCCACACACGTACATGCGGACCAGCCCAGGGGTAACAGGACGCAACTCGTCCGTATTGCGCGACATGGTGTTATAGAGCCGAATCGCCATATGATTGGTCCCTTCGTTGTAGCGTCTCGGGGTCTGACTCAGCAGATTCATCGAGTTGTTGCCAAATTGCCGTACGGAATGAATTTGTATCGAGATGGTGATGGTGGACATCTGCGGTGTGGATTTCGAGGTCGTCAATGCGCGCCTCGAGTTCCAAAATTTTGTCACGCAGTTGCCGCAACATATCCCCTTCGGGGTCAGGTAATTGCTCGACGCGGCGCGATTCGCCCGTCACCGGGTCACGGGTTGCGACCACCCGTGCGGGAATCCCTGTGGCGGTACTGTATTGCGGTACATCTTTGACTACTACCGCACCACCACCAATCCGAGCGCCACAACCGATGGTAATCGCACCGAGGACACTCGCGCCCACACCTACAATCACATCATCTTCGAGGGTGGGGTGGCGCTTGCCAGACTGCTTGCCGGTACCGCCGAGGGTGACTCCTTGGTAAAGCATCACCCGGTCGCCGATTTCGGCCGTTTCGCCAATGACGGTTCCCATGCCATGGTCAATAAAAAACCCTGCTCCAATGCGGGCACCTGGGTGAATTTCGATACCGGTCAAAAACCGTGACCATTGCGAAATCATCCGGGGCACAAACGGCACCTTCCAGCGCCACAAGGAATGTGCCACACGGTGCATCACAATCGCATGCAGACCTGGATATAACAATACTTCGGCGAGATTAGTGGCAGCTGGGTCATTGCGAAAAATCGCCGCCACATCGGCACGCAACAGGCGCAAAAAATTGGCCATACCTAGGCATCCGTAGACTTGCTCGCCGCCGGTGCAGGGGCAGGAGCAGGCGCAGCCGGTGCAGCAGGGGTCGTAGCCGGGGCTACAGGGGTTGTATCACTTGGGGCAGCTACGGGAGCCGCTGCCGTCACATCGCTGGTTGAGCTACTTTCTTTGGGGGTGGCGCGGTAATCATTGATGTGCCAACCACTCCCTTTGAATGCAATTCCAACCGGTTGCATTACCCGACGTACCGCGCTTTGACAGGTTGGACAGGTGCGCAACGCATCCTCGCTAAATGATTGATATTTTTCAAATTGCACCTGACAGGTGTCACAGGCATAAACGTACGTCGGCATAATTTCGCGCCTCTCATGTTCACCAAAAAACCCTGCGAATGTCACGGCATTCACACGTTGCTATTGTAATTGATTCAGACACCAAGGGCAACTGCATCAAGAAATGAAGCACGATGATGGTCATCGGCAACTCGCGTCACCACTACCTCAGGCGTCGCATGCCATACCGCACAATCACGGATGGCGCCAATCACCGCACGATGCATCACGGGGTCGGGTGCCACCCACGGCTCAAAATGAATGCTCACCACCTCAAAGCGCCGTTGCGCTCGATGCGCCTTACAGTCGACCCGGCCAATCAACTGATCATGATACAAAATCGGCAACGTGAAATAGCCGTAGCGCCGCTTGGCAGCTGGCGTATAACATTCAATTAAATAGGCAAAATTAAACAATTCCAAGGCCCGTTTGCGATCCCATACCAATGGGTCAAATGGCGATAACAGTGTGGTGTGGGTACACGTCGGTGGTAAGTCGCGCCAAGCTACCAAATCGGGATGGATATAGGCTGGTCCATCGATGCCATCAATCTGCACCGGTATTAATGCGCCGCGTTCTACTAATGAGGCAATCACTGGGCGCTTCGATTTCACTTCGGTGTTGTATGAACCGTTCATGCGGAAGTAATCACCAATCCAGCGCTCATGGGCGATACCCAACGCACGTACCGTTTGCGTGATTTGCAGGTCACGCACCACTTCGATGGCTGGTGCATCGGCATCATTCCAATCGGGGCGCAACATGGATACGAAACTGTAGACGCGTTGGAAGCCTTCACGACGCGCAATCATCGTTTCGCCCACGGCAAACAAGGCCTCGAGGATTTTTTTCTCGACCGACCAGTCCCACCACGTGCCCCGTTTTTCGCCGGCCCGCCGGAAGTCACTCGAGCGTACTTCACCACGGGTAGCCAATTCTTGGCGGATATGATTGGCGGCATCGGCATGGTCATGCAATATCGCATTGGCCCAGCGCATCAAGTTTTTGCGATCATTGACTTGTAACAGACGGCGTTGTGGTCCCCACCATGACGCCGGCATAAAACTTGCTTCGTGCACCCAGGCTTCAAAAATAGATCCTTCGGCCAAGAGTTGATCGAGCCAGCTGGTGGGATAATTCCCGACGCGGCTCCACAATACCAAATAGGGGCTACGGTTGACGACGCTAATCGTGTCGATTTGCAATACCGCCATCTGGGCAATGATTGCGGCGATATCGGCCGGTTGACTGGCACGGCGGGGAGCATCAAGTCCTTGGGCGGCAATCATCATGCGTCGCGCCGTGATTTTATCAATCGTCAGCATTATGCAATTCCTCGTCATCGCATTGTGCGAATTATACAGTGCAATAAAAATGAGCTATTTAAAATCGGTAACACTGTACTATAATACATGCGGAATAGGATTTTATGGTAAGGATTGCCTTATGAGTCAACAAAAACCGCGAGGGCGCTCAGTTGCCGCGCCTGCGACACCGATGAAACTACGCACGTTTTACATTGTATTTGGAGTTATTGTGTTGATTGGCATCGCTGTGGCAGTGTATATCAGCCTTGGTGGTACCAAAGCAGCCACGCCAAGCACCACCGGACCAGCGGGTACGATGCCTGCTACGCGATCAGCAAATATTCCTACCGGCAAAACCGATGACGGGCGTTATTTTTTGGGTAACGCTGATGCACCGGTGACCGTTGTAGAATACGCTGATTACCAATGCCCCGGTTGTGGTTTTTATGCAACAAATCTCGAAGCACCATTTGAAAAAGAATTTGTCGACACCGGCAAAGTGCGGCTTATCTTCCACGACTTCCCGTTACCAATGCACGCCAATGCGATTTCGGCAGCGGTGGCAGCCCGCTGTGCAGGTGAACAAAATACCGCAGCCTATTGGCAGATGCACGACATGTTGTACATCAATCAACGCCAGTGGTCAGTATTAGCCACGAGCGACGTCAATAGTCAATTTGCGAGTTATGCCAACCAACTTTCGCTCGATGCACCTACCTACGCCAAATGTCTTGCTGATAGTGCAGTGACCGATGTGGTACTCGCCAACCAAAAAGCCTCAAATGCCCTCGGGTTACCCGGGACGCCGTCGTTTGCGGTCAATGGGGTAGTGGTCGATGCGAGTGACGCCAAAACATTACAAGATATCGATGCCAGAGTCCGCAAGGCAATTGCGGCTGCCGGAAGTAAATAATAGTACGCGCAGTGCGGTGGTGAAGCCAATTAACCACCGCACTGCGCCCAAATAATTCATATAGTGACAATCTTGGGTAAAATAGTGTCATTTTGGGCGCTTCAAAATGACATTCAGATTGACACAAGGTACTCTCACAGACTATAATCATGCGTTAGTAACGTATTTATTGGTTAAGCTTTGACTTACCGACACGGAGGCAAGCACATCGTGCGCAACCGCGAGATTGTACCCTTCCTTTTCATCATGTTAATTACCGCATTGTGTGCCTGGATTGCATTTGCACCAGACAACACATGGCTCGGTCGTGATGTAAGCGTACGCCTTGGTCTCGACCTCCAAGGTGGCACCCAAGTCCTCATGAAGGCAGACGGCGTTGTCGACAAAGACATCATGGCCACTGCTGCCACCGTCATCGAACGTCGTGTCAATGGTCTCGGCGTCAGCGAAGCAATTGTCCAGTTATCGGGCAAAGATCGCATCATCGTCGAACTCCCCGGCGTGCGCGACCCCGAACAAGCCATCGAAACGTTGCGTGGTACGGGGCGCCTCGAATTCATCGATACCAAAGGTAAATTCCTCAACGAAGGCACGATTGTGCGGACGTCAGGGAACCCAGAGCCCAAGGTACCGGCACCCGATCCCAAGAAGCCAGCTGATCCCGCCAACCCCCAGCCAACGGTATCTCCAGAGGTCTATCAGAGCATTACTGATGGGCGCGACCTCGATACTCGTCAAGTATCGTTGCGGGTCACCAACGACAAAATTTCTGCCAAACCCGCAGTATCATTTGCCTTTACCGGGCAATCAGCTAGCGATTTGGCGACATTTACCGCAGCCAACATTCAAAAGCCGATGTGTATCGTGCTCGACAATGTGATTGTCAGCTGCCCGGTCGTGCAATCAGCATTGATTGGCGGTAGTGGTGAAATCACCACCAATGCCCGTGCCGATGCCGAAAAAATCCTCAACCAGCTCAAATATGGTTCATTGCCCATCACGTTGAACATTGAATCAAGCCGCACCGTATCGGCTACCTTGGGTGCCAATTCGGTCCAATCCAGTATCATTGCTGGTATGGTTGGGTTGATTATCGTGGCGTTGTTTATGATTGTCTACTACCGCCTGCCTGGATTACTGGCAACGGTGGCATTGATTATCTACACCATCATCATTTATGCGGTACACAAGATTATCCCTATTACGTTGACATTATCCGGTATCGCCGGTTTTATTTTGTCGATTGGGTTAGCGGTTGATGCAAACGTGTTGATTTTTGCCCGTCTCAAAGAAGAATTGCGCAACAAGCGTTCGTTGCTCCGTGCAGTCGATGCCGGGTTTGACGAAGCTTGGCCCGCGATTCGTGACTCGAGTGCCTCGACCTTGATTACCAGTGCAATTTTGTTTGTATTCGGTAATAGCTTCGGGGTTAGCCTCATCAAAGGTTTTGCCTTGACGTTGGCACTCGGTATTCTGTTGAGCTTGTTCACGGCGGTAGTCGTTACCCGGACATTCTTGCGATTGATTGTGCGCAACGGCGCATTGCAATCACTCTGGCTCTATGAAATCAGCAACGATCCCGACCTGCAAGAGCAGAGCGCGGTTTAGGAATGAGAGCGTCTGCCATATGAAAAATATTGTGAGCCTCCGCTATATTTGGTTCCTTATTTCGCTATTAGTCATCGTACCTGGTGCAATCTATTTTGCACTCTTTGGGCTCCGTACCGGGATTGACTTTGCCGGTGGTGCCTTGTGGGATTTACACTTCACCACCAAACAAATCAGCGACCTCAACACCGAAAAAATCGGGGCGATTTTTGCTGAAAACGGCTTTGAAGGGGCACAAGTCCAAGTAAGTACCGTCAAAGTCAATGGCAAAGAAATTGCATCTGCAGTGGTACGCACCAAGGAACTCAGCGCCACCGCCCCTGAGCAACAACAACGCACCATCCTCGCCGCCTTGACCAAAGTCTACGGCGAAGTCCAACGTGAATCGCTCCAAAGCGTCGGCCCCACAGTCAGTGCCGAAGCAACCCGCAGTGCTGCGATCGCCGTCCTAGGCGCATGTGTCGCGATTTTGATTTACTTGACGGTCGCCTTCCGCAAAGCACCCAACCCCTTCCGTTATGGTGTATGTGCTATTATTGCCATGCTCCACGATGTGTTGGTAGTACTGGGCATGGCTGCCATCCTTGGGCACTACATTGGGCTAGAGGTCGATGCCTACTTCTTGACGGCATTGCTGACTATCATCAGCTTCTCGGTTCACGACACCATCGTGGTGTTTGACCGTATCCGCGAGAATCTGATTCATCGCCGTTCCGGTGAAGTGTTTGACGATATCGTCAACCATAGCATCGTACAAACCCTGCCCCGTTCCATCAACACCCAGCTCACTAGCGTCTTTACGTTGACGGCATTGGTACTATTTGGTGGTGTCACCATCCGTAATTTGGTTTTGGTCTTATTGATTGGGTTGATTAGTGGTACCTACTCATCAATCTTCAATGCCTCACAACTCCTCGTTGTCTGGGAACATCACGAATGGCGCAATTGGTTCCGCCGTGGTTCATCAGCCGAAGCCTAATCCCTGCGCCCAAGCATGAATATCCAATAATCACAATAACGAGGAGGTGGGGCAACCCGCCTCCTCGTTATTCGCAAATCGATAGTAGCACCAAAGGAGTACGCAATGTTTCAATGGCTCAAAGAGCGGTTTGCCGCAAGCCCCGCAGTGGCACAACCACCCGAACCGGTGGTCGTAATGATTTGTGATGGCCCTGTCGATGCCGCCCTCTACCAAGCGCAACTCCAAGATGCCGGCATTCCGTCTGCCTTGATTGGCGCTGATAGTGCTAGTATGTTTGGCATGCAGAGTGGTCTCCTCGCCGACGTGCGGATTGTCGTCCCCCACGAATTCGCTGATGCCGCCATCGCATTACTCGCCGACAGTATTGACAATGATTATCGTTTCGACGACAGCCAAGATTCAAGCGACACACCCGACAACAACCCATCCCGTAGCAACGATAGCGACGATAGTACCGACGTATAATTGCCATGACATCGCCATGGTACGCCCAGTCGTATTTTCGGGTGGCCTACAACGATAGCAGTACACCGAGATTGTCATGGGCATCACAACGGCACATCCATCGTGCCACGGGCATTATTTTTCACCAGATAATACCACAAAGGACAACCACAATGGCAATCATCGGGGCGGTCATCATCGGGGCAATCGTCGGCTTGTTGTTGGGATTGATTGGTGGCGGTGGGGCCGTACTGATTGTCCCAAGTATGGTCTACATCATGCATATTGACCCGCATGTCGCATTAGCAACCGCCCTGGTAATTGTGGGCGTCAATGCGCTTATCGGTGGTGTGATGGCTTGGCGGGCGGGTCGCACCCACATGCGCACGGCGTTGCCGTTTGGCGTTGCGGGCATTGTGACCGCTTACCTCGGAGCCCGGATTTCGCGGCTCATTCCCGGTGATATTTTGCTTATCGCCTTTAGTTGTATGTTGCTCATCATCGCCCGCGTCATGTACCAAGGCAACAACACGCCACAACAGGTAGCGACCCAAGCCCGGCCGCTCTGGCATGTTTTACTCATCGGTGCGAGTGTCGGGTTGGTGACAGGAACGTTGGGCGTGGGCGGCGGTTTTTTGATTGTGCCCGCCATGGTATTGTTGGTGGGGCTACCGATGAGCGAGGCGGTGGGCACATCGTTAATTGTCATCGCCATCAATAGTGGTGCGAGTATGCTCGGGCACCTCGATACGCACCTCGACTGGACCCTGATTCTGTGGCTCCTCGTCGGCGCTATCCCCAGCATCCTGATTAGCGGACGGATTGCCCCGCATATCTCCCCCAAACGCCTACGCCACGCTTTTGCGATCTTTGTGAGTATATTAGCCATTTTCATGTTAGCCGAAAATGTGTGGGGGCGGTTGGTGAAGTAGAAGTGATTCCACGCCTACACAAACGCCAAATTGGCATCGACTGCTACCGACCAATCCGCCAATTGCGGGCGATAATAGGCACAGGCGGCGATCATTGCCGCATTGTCGGTACAAAACTCAATTTGGGGGATGTGGACGGGCACCGGTACGCGCCGCACCAGTACTTCGCGCAAGCGCTTATTGGCGGCTACGCCGCCTGCAAGCACCATCGCCTGTGCGCCGGTATCCAGCACTGCTTGGCGCGTTTTGCGGGTCAAAATATCTACCACTGATTCTTGAAATAAATAGGCGAGTTCATATGTCCGCTGCGTCAAGGCTGCGCTATCGGCACTGTAAGTAGCGGTGGCCGCCTGCATTTCGTGGAGCACGGCGGTTTTGAGGCCACTAAACGAAAAATCGTAGCTGCCGTGTAACCACGCCCGTGGCATACGCTCAGTCCCTACCGGTGCCTGGGCCAATTGTTGGATTGCTGGACCACCGGGAAAGCCGAGTTTGAGCAGACGAGCCACTTTGTCAAAAGCCTCACCGGCCGCATCATCGCGGGTACCACCCAAACGCTCGGCCTGCCCATGCCCACGGAGCAACGCCAACAACGTATGCCCACCCGAGACAATCAGCGCCACACACGGGAAAACCGGTGGGGTACTATTGCCCAACCACGCCGCATACACGTGTGCTTCGACATGATTGACGGCGATAAAGGGCAACCCACGGGCCCACGCCAAGGTTTTGGCGGTATTGAGGCCCGTCAACAACGCCCCCGACAAGCCTGGGCCGTAGGTGGCAGCGACCGCATCGATGTCACGCCAACCACCGGGCGTCTGAGCAATAGCGTCGCGAACAACCTGCTCGATGCTCAAAATATGTTGGCGCGAGGCAACCTCGGGGACGACACCGCCATAACGGCGATGAATGTCGATTTGCGAGGCGACGACGTTAGCGATAATCGTGTGCCCGTCACGGACCACGGCGGCGGCGGTTTCGTCACATGACGTCTCAATTGCAAGGATGGTTTGTATAGGTTTTATCATCAAGAATTCATCTGTCTATGCGTTGACCGAGTATTGATTTAGTATACTATAGACTATAGGGGAAATGTTGGGAGCTTGCGATTTCCGTATTGCGATGCAAAAAAATCGATATGACAATCACCTGATAGTTTGCTGGAATACTGTTTTGTAAGGAACTTTACCGTAGGCGTACGCCGTCGTTATACTAACGACATATTGTGATATCCATCATCAAAAGGCCTTTGGCTATGGCACGGTTCATCAATATCATCATGATACTATGTTTGATTGCGGGTGTATATGATTACACGCCGCCAATCAGCCATGCCGCCACCACTAACCCCGTCGATACTACGACTCATATCCTTGTGGCAGATGGAGCAGCACCACAGGCAATCGATTATACCAGTCGCATCCTCGACCCCATCACGGCACCACAACAATTTACAGCGCTGGTGGTGCAATGGCAAGTCAATGGTGATCTCGCTAGTATCCAACTGGCAGTACGCATACAAACCATCGCTGGGTGGGGCGAATGGCAAATAGTGAGCCCCAACGATGAATTTGCAGACCCCAATGCGCCAGTCGGCCAAGCCACCAGTACCATGATTTCGACGGACATACCAGCGACTGCCTGGCAAGCACAAATCACCTTGACTCCCCAAAACACGAGTTATGTCACGCAAATCAGTGCCATCACTATGAATACACAGCTTCCCAACGCCACCCGGCGCATCCTGCCATCGGCAGCGTTCAGCAGTGCCAATGGCAGCAAACCACCCATTGTGGCACGCACCACCTGGGGTGATAGCGACGTAATGGCCTGGGATCAACGGGCAGCCAACGGCGAAACCACTAATGCGACGTGGCTTCCTGAACCTAGCGAAATCGCCAAGCCGACCATGATTACCATTCACCACACTGCTACTCCTAATGATGCATTGGGGAGTGATTGGGCTGCCCGGGTACGCTCGATTTGGCGCTATCACACCATCACCCATGGTTGGGGCGACATCGGCTATCATTTTTTGATTGATCCTAACGGCGTGATTTATTCGGGCCGACTCAATGGCGTGCGCGACAACGGTACCGTGATTGATGGAGCTCATGCCCTCGGGTATAACCGAGCAAATATTGGCATCTCGATGATGGGGACATTTAGCGACGTAGCACCAACGACTGCCGCCCAAAACGCCCTCAATAGTCTGATTGCGTGGATTAGCATTACCTACCAGATTACCCCTAACACCACCGCCTATTACGCCTATAAAAACGTCACCCTCAATACAATTGTGGGACACCATGATATTGGAAGTACTACTTGTCCTGGCGGCGTATTGTATGATTTAATCCCAAGTATTCGTGTCGCCGCCGCAATCAATACCGGAAATCCACCCACCGACAATTGGATTGATACGGTTACCGTCAATAAAACCACATTATTCCCGAATGAAACTGCAGAATTCACCATCAACGTACGCAATAACTATACCGACGGCACACCAATTAGTGGGGCTGCCTTTTCTTTTGCCACACCCGATACAGGATACACGTTTAACCAGGATGAGTGTTGGGCAAAGCAAAATAACCAAGGTATAACGTTATTTGATAAACCGATGATTACCACGAGTGCGAACCAACGCATCCGTGTTATGGCGGGAATCGCAAATTGGGATGCCCAATACAAAAACACGGTCAACAAATGTCCACTCCTATCGACATCGAATCATCCATGGCGCTGGAGCATCGGGAATACCCCGTTAGCATCCGGTGAAACTCGCGCCGTCGTAGGCCGCGTGCGCTTCACCACGATCGGTAATTACACCGTTTATTTTGGCGTCGTCAAAGACTGGATTGGCTACCCTGATTCTCCATGTATTTCCGGAAGTCTGACTGGGGCCTGTGCAATCAAACCCATTACCATCCATGTCATCGCGCGCCCTACGGCAACCACTACCGCCACCATTACTGCGACTCCCACCATAACTCCTTCCCCGACAATCACGCCGTCGAGTACTGCTGTCGCAGCCATACGCACGCGCATCGCCGCAGCCACCGCAACCATGGAAAGCGTCTATGCAACGGCTACTGCGCAATCCTTGGCTGCCAGTCAAACCAGCGTCGCAGATCGTTTAACCACCACTGCTATCCGCACCCAAGGAGTCGCAACGCGCACCGCTACTACAACGGCCACCAAATCAGCAACAGCGACAGCGATACCCTTGATGCAAAGCGTGATTGCCTTACGTGGCGCAACTCAAACTGCCGTCATCGCATTGACTAGTACCATTGCAGCCAATCGCAACGCGATTGCAACACAACAACAAGCACAACGCAATGCCTTGACCCAGACCGCATTTACCCAAAAAACCGCCACAGCCCAACAAAAGCAGTTTTTGCTGAGTGCGACGCCATTTGCACAACAGACCCAAACAGCCTTTATCGCAACACAACGCAGTAATAATAGCACCAGTACCGCTGAAGTCATCAATCATGATGCTACCCGCACGGCCACGGCATCACGTACCAAAACACTCAGCCCCACATACACCAATACGCGCACGACCACCAGCACCCGCACTGCAACGAATACACGAACGAGCACCGTCACCAAAACAGTGAGCCCAACCTCGGTATCCGTGATTGTCCCTACAACGCTCGCAACACGGATACTCAGTGGTAATGTGACTCAACTCATCAATAACCAACAATACCTCTTTGCACTCACCGGAAATGATACGGCAAGTCCAAACCTCGAAACCGTTGATTTAACCGATTTCACCCGTCAAACACCATTCGCCATAGATGGTCTGTCCGCCAACCTGATGTCCATCAATCAAACCGATGATAATCAACTGGTGATTGTGGGACGGCTCAACTGGAATACGCTGTTTGTGCAACGGCTCGATGTCAGCGTAATCCCAGCGCAAGAAACTGGATATTGGACGGTATCGAGCCAAGTGTCTCCTAGTGCGCTGGTCGTATGTGGACGCTACATCTACATTGCAATGACACAAACAATTCCCAACAGTTCTGTTTTGCAAACCACATTGATTACATTGGCAAATGACGATTGGCTCCACGAATTAACGCCACGTATCGCATTACCTGGTCCCGTATCAGTGATGCACAATAGCGATAGTAGTGAATTTGGCTTAATGATTGCCGGGACAACTGCCAATAACAAAGGCTATCTCGAGGCTGGTCGTATCCAAAACGGACGACTTATCATCGGAGCACCGTTGACTGTCCCGTTGCGGATTAATCAGATTGTCAGCCAGCACCAAATTACCGGTCTCACCCCACAAAATCTACTTTTCACCAGCGATGGCACCTCGGTCATCCAGTATCAGCTTGATATTGGCACGCAAACGTTTATTCGGCTAGCAACACAACCCATTGCCAATCTGCAGATTGTGCTGCTCCCCAATCCTACCCAGCTCCTAGCCGTCGCCAATAGCGCTCCTTGGCAAGTATTGCTCTACAACGTCTTGGCACGGGGAATCATTGCCCGTGGCACTGCAGTCATTGCACCAGATCAACCAACACACGTATTGGCGGCGGGACAATGGCTGGTATGGAGCACCAATAACACGATTTATCGAGCCCAGCTCGATCGTTAACACTTCATTACAATTCACATTTCAAGCGATTTTTATTGCGTTATTCCACATATTTACTATATACTATATACTATCGTAAATGTAATCAATGGAACAAAATTGGTTCACAGAGCATCACAATAGAAGCGCTATATCAGAAGCGTATCATAGCAATCTGGGTAATTATAGGCTAGGCTTGATACAACAACAATGGTAAGAGGTAGTCACATGCGTTTATATCATCCCATCATATTAATATCGTTTATCGCAGTGGTCCTCTTTGGGGCAATCCAATTTATGGTCTATACGGCCAATGCAGCGTCATCGACTCTTATTTCTGCACCATTGGCCAACACTGTCGTCAGTAACCCTTCAAGTACTCCAGTGAATCATCAATCGGGGTGGTTGTCGGTAACCACCGACAAAACCACGTTGATGGTCGGCGATACCCTCGGCCTGACCTTTACGCTTACCAACAAATATGATGATGCAACGTACATTACAAATACCGGCACATTATCCGCATCCATAAGTGGACCATTATTATCACAATATACAACCCCACCAGGAGACACCAACTATACCTTTAACCAAGAACAATGTTGGGCGTTTCAAGTTGGTGGAGTAACCCAATTCCCCAAAAGTACCGGAAAATTTCACGTCACTGCAGGGTATGCCGGCTGGGATCAAAATTACAGCAATAGCACGGCGCCACTTTGTTCAATCGCAAGCACCGTTGATCAGCCGTGGCGCTGGAGTATTGGGAGTACGCCACTTGCAGCGGGTGCAACTCGTGTTATCAACGGATCTGTGAAATTCACCACCGCAGGTACATACACCTTGTTCTTTGGTTTAACCAAAGACAATACCGGCTACCCTGATGTATCTGTTTGTAATGCGAGTGGTAACCCAAAACTCAACGTGTGTGGTATCGATAGTACAGTAATCACCGTCTTGGATTTACCGACGGCCACGCCGACAATATCCAAGACACCTTCAATTACCCCCACACCGTCCAAAACACTGACCCCCTCGAATACGGCGACCACCACCGACACGCCCACAAAAACCAATTCACCCACAATGACGTCGACAATGACGAATACACCAACACGTACAAATACACTCACCCCATCGAATACACCAACATATACGAATACACTCACCCCAACCAATACCCTTACCCCAACCAATACCCTCACCCCATCGAATACACGCACATTTACCAAATCGCTCACTCCTTCCAAAACATTCACGAGCACGCCAACCAGTACCCGCACAGAGGTACTCGGGAATAAGCGCATTGCACGCTTTAGTTTTGAAGATCCATTAGGGGTAAATGTCCGTCTACAAAACACAATAGAACGAATCAATGCACTAACGTGCCCTGGAGTTCCTGCCTCACCATCTGTATGGTGTCCAACGGTGGTAGGTACTGGCGTCAGTGGCAACTCACTGTTGTTTGCAGGTGCACAATATAGCAGTTCAGCCAAACCACTTACGATGATTGGTGATGTAACCGTATCGTTTTGGGCCAAACCTGTTGTTGGTAGTGTCATGAATGCCATTTCGATTGGCAATACAAATAGCTATGTCAACACAGGATTTGATGCGTCAGGAAAGTTCTTTTGCTCCAACGGTAATGGTGTGTTGACCGCACCATCAGCAATCAACGATGGCAATTGGAATCATTATGCTTGTACGATGAACAGTGTTACAAAAAATCGTGCAATTTATGTCAATAGTGATCGTGTCGCAATGGATAAAGTTACCTTATTTGCCCGTGGTCCGTTAATCGCATATGTGGGCAGCAACGTACTCAAATCAGGGGCATTTTATAATGGCCAAATCGATGAAATATCGATTTACAATAGCGAACTCACGTATGATGATGTTGAATTTTTGTACATGTCATATATCAGTGATTCTTTGCGTATTTCGCCGACACGTACGGCCACCTTGTCACCAACGATCACGAGTACCCCCTTCCCTACTGATACGGCATTGAGCAACAATCTCGCCCGCTTTTCATTTGAAGAAGCCAGCAGTGCGGTATCGTTTGCAAACAAGTCAGTTGCCGCAAATCCGGCTATATGTCCCGCACCACTCATTTGTCCTACTGCTGGTGATAGTGGTGTACGGTTTAGTAATGCCGTTACTTTTACAGGCAGTGAGATGCTCAAATTAAAGTCCACCATTACAACTGTCAGTGCCGCCAAGCCGTTTAGTGTGGCAGCCTGGGTGAATTCCAATGCAAGTAGTGATTCGGTGATTCTTTCTGGGCGCTTTGCCACTACCCCTAGTGCCAGTAAATTCATCCTCGGACTCGACGCTAATGGGGCCCCGTATTGCCAATATGGATTGATTAGTATTGCGGCAATTGATACGCTTTCAAGTAGTACGTGGAATAACCTGATTTGTAGTATCGATACAAATCGTAAAATTATGCTGTATGTCAATGGTGCCCCTGTTGCAAATGGGACTGTCACCGCAAATCCTAGTGGCGCACTGACGGTATGGATCGGGGCTGACGGCGTGCTGAGCAATGGTTATTTCGATGGCTCAATCGACGAAGTGAGTATATTTAATCGGTTTGCGACATGGAGCATTGCCGAAGTGATGTATGATCAATATGCAGCTGCTGGTCGACGGTCACCAACCCGGTCACTGACTGCGACTATCACGCAAACCCCTACCAAAACATTAAGCCCGAGCAAGACACTTACGCCCAGCAAAACGATGACGCCGCTGACCAATGGAGACTACCCATACCCAGCACCCCGATCCACCCCGTCTGTTACGCGCACAAGCACGCCGTCCAAGACAGCGACCTCCAGTCCAAGTAAAACACGAACAGAGACACCACGATCAATCTACTATCCATATCCATAACGACACACAAGCCAAAACCGTGTAAAATAGTAGGCGATGTTTGTTGAGTTAAGGGAGTACCATGCAACGATTATTAGTAACCGGCGGCGCAGGATTTATCGGTAGCAACTTTGTGCACTATATGCTCGAACGCTACAACTACGATATCGTCGTCTACGACTCCTTGACCTATGCCGGCCGCCGTGAAAACCTCGCCGCCGCCGAGCAAAACCCGAAATTCCACTTCGTGCATGGGAATATTTGTGACTTGAACCAAGTCAAACAAACGTTGCAACAGCACAACATTGACACCATTATCAACTTTGCCGCCGAAACACACGTCGATCGCTCGATTATGCAGCCAGATGCCGTCATCCAAACCAATATCAACGGTACTTGGGCATTGCTTGAAGCCGCCCGTGAACTTGGATTACCCCGTTTCCATCAAATCAGCACAGACGAGGTCTATGGTCAGATCCCCGAACCAGGTCGCTCCAAAGAATCTGACGTGTTTGAGCCCCGTAGCCCATATTCGGCCAGCAAAGCAGGCGCCGAACATATCGTCTATGCCTATCACATTACCTATGGGCTCAATACGACCATTACCCGGGGCTCAAACAATATCGGGCCATTCCACTACCCCGAAAAAGCCGTGCCACTTTTCACCACAAATGCAATGGATGATATCCCCATTCCAATTTATGGTGATGGCATGCAAATGCGCGACTATCAGTACGTCACCGACCACTGCGAAGGAATTGACGTCGTGCTCCACCGTGGTGTGGCCGGAGAAGCCTACAACGTCGGCACAAGCGTCGAAACCCGCAATATTGACATGGCGCACAAAATTCTCGATTTGCTAGGCAAACCCCACTCACTCATCACCTATGTCAAAGATCGTGCCGGGCACGACCGCCGCTATGCCCTCGATACCGACAAACTCAGAGCGCTCGGATGGAAAAGTAGCCACACGTTTGATCAAGCATTAGAGAAAACGGTCAAATGGTATATCGACAATCCTGCCTGGTGGCGTCCTATCAAAAGCG
The DNA here is from genome assembly GCA_937876225.1 of uncultured Chloroflexota bacterium. Lineage (GTDB taxonomy): Bacteria > Chloroflexota > Chloroflexia > Chloroflexales > Roseiflexaceae > UBA965. Next base: position 20,428 of record CALFIC010000108.1, read on the forward strand.
GCGAATATCGCGACTATTACCACAAACAATATGTGAGCCGCCAAGGATAGTTTCGCGCGTATATTCCTTCCAAACCACCGGCACAAACAAATATTGTTTGCGCCGGTGCACTGTTTTTGCATCAATAATTGATAACCTGATACGTGCACGAAAATTCATCGTGTATTGTGACAAAATATCGGTTACACTAGCAATCGCACAAAGTAGTCGTATGCACCGCATACCGGTTGTGCTCCCTATACCAATCGAGCACGAGTCACATTTAGATACAACACAATACATTTATGTCAACTGACAATAATCCCGATGGACCATTTCGCATCTACCCCACTACCGTCACATCGTTGTACGATGTAGCGACACAAGCACTCAATGGGAATCGTGGCGCGGCTGAAGCGCTCATCGCCCGAGGTGGTGCATGGATTAATCGCGAGCGCGTACGAATCAATACCGCCATGGTCTTGCCTGGGATGATGGTAACCATCCACACCCTGCCGGCCTATGCCCATCCTTGCCAATTGACACAGGCAAACATCATTTATCACGACCGCTGGTTACTTGCGATCAACAAGCCAGTCGGCAGCTACGTCGATGCGACACCGTGGGATGGTGACAATCATTTGCGCACCGAATTAGCCCGTTTGCTTGCCGAATCAGGTCAACATCCCCCGCTCCATCCCGCCCACCGTCTTGATCGCGACACGACTGGGGTATTGTTGTTTACCCAACATTCTCATGCCAATGCCGCACTCCAGAAAATATTTGTCAATCATCTCGCCCAAAAGCAATACCTCTGCCACATACACGGGCATCCGGTTTGGGACAGCTATGAGAGCGATACCGGTCATGGCCGAAGCGAACGTGGCCGATTCCGGACGTACCCACGCCATACCGTTGGTGAGACACTACCTAACGGTGACACAATAAAAGATATGCGCACTACGTTTCGTGTTCTGCAACGGCTCGATGATGGCACAAGTATTGTCCATGCAACGCCGCACACCGGACGTACCCATCAGATTCGGTTACACATTGCGGAGCTCGGACACGCAATCATCGGTGATCGAAGCTATGGGCCGAGCGATGTGCCATTGCAACCGCACCGATTACATGCATGGCAACTCACCTTACCACACCCTATCCACGATACCCCGATTACCATCGTAGCGCCATTACCCGCATGGTTACCAGCTGATTTGGCACAGACACTTGCATCTGCTACCATGCCTAAAGACATTTGATGCACCGGGCATCGCTACTCCTTTTTCTTGAGTATTTATTTCTGCATGCGATCGAGTTACTACCGTTATGATTTGGACCATCTCAGACTTGCATTTGTCTTTTGCTAACCCTAAACCAATGGATATTTTTGGGAATCGCTGGCGCAATCATCCCGAGCGAGTAGCTACCGCTTGGAAAAACCTGATTGCGCCCGATGACATTGTCCTCATCGCCGGCGATATCTCGTGGGCGATGCAACTCAAAGAAGCGCTCGTCGATTTACATTGGATCGACCAACTTCCAGGCCGCAAATATTGCATCAAAGGCAATCATGATTATTGGTGGGATCGCGTATCACCCATTCGCGCGTTTATCCCGCCATCTATTACCTTGATTGAATCAAACGCCTTTGATCTTGGCGATGTGGTCGTATGTGGGACGCGGGGTTGGAGCGCGCCTGATACACCAGGCTTCGATATCGCCGTCGACCAGCGTATTTATGACCGTGAACAACTACGCATGCAACGGGCTCTCACCGAGGCCCGTAAAATCGCCCATCAACGCCCGATTATCGCCATGATTCATTACCCACCATTTATCGACCGGCGCCCAACAGGGTTCGCCACCCAATTTGCGGCTAGTGGAGTAAGTGCCTGTATCTATGGACATTTGCATCGTCCAGATGATTGGGGCAATGCCACCCAAGGGATGGTCAATGGCACGTATTATCAACTTACCGCCTGCGATTATCTTGATTTTGTACCAGTGGTGGTACGTGGGATTACCACACTCGATACACATACGACTGCGAATAACAAATAAGCATACTCATCGGTATTTTTTGTAAAAAACTGCATTCGATCGAGGAATTAATTGCTCTTATAAAAATCACCTCACCGCGTTATTTTGTTGCCAAAATCACGTTATTGGGCGTACCTATAATAACAACCCCTTGTAATTATGGTATAATTCATTCATCAAATTGTAATCTTTTTGGTGCGCATAAATAGGGGTGAACTATGGAAGTCGGTGCAATTCGTAATCGCAGTATCACAGACGAAATGCGTACGGCATATTTGGATTATGCCATGTCCGTTATCGTCTCGCGTGCGCTCCCAGATACCCGTGACGGGCTGAAGCCTGTGCAAACCCGCATTCTCTATGGCATGTGGGAAATGGGGATGCGTAATAATCAACCCTACAAAAAATGTGCCCGTATCGTAGGCGATGTGCTCGGCAAAATGCACCCCCACGGTGATAGCTCGGTCTACGACGCCTTGGCGCGCTTGGCCCAGCCATGGAACATGCGCTACCCGCTCATCGATGGCCAAGGTAACTTCGGCAGCATCGACGGTGACCCACCGGCCGCCATGCGGTATACCGAAGCCCGTTTGACCGCCATTGCCGAAGAAATGTTGTTCGATATCGAGCGCAATACGGTCGACTTCCGCGATAACTTCGACGGCACCTTCCGCGAGCCTACCGTACTTCCTGCCCGCTTACCTAATTTACTCCTCAACGGAGCCAACGGCATTGCGGTCGGTATGGCCACCAATATCCCGCCACACAACCTCACCGAAGTATGTCAGGCCATCACCTATCTCATCGATAATCCCGATGCCACCGTCGAAGATCTCATCAAACTGGTCCCCGGGCCTGACCTACCCACCGGTGGCTTAATTTTGGGCAACGAAGGCATCAATGCAGCCTATAGCACTGGTCGTGGCCAAATCACCATTCGTGCCAAAGCCCACGTCGAAGAAGGCACCCGCAATTCACACCAAATCATCGTGACGGAATTGCCCTTCCAAGTCAACAAAGCACGCCTCCAAGAGCGTATCGCTGAGCTCGTCCGCGAAAAGAAAATCGAAGGCATTCGCGATATCCGTGACGAATCAGACCGCACCGGCATGCGCGTGGTCATCATGCTCAAGCAAGATGCCCAGCCCCGCAAAGTCCTCAATGCGCTCTACAAACACACCCAGATGCAAACATCGTTTGGCATCAACATGCTGTCATTGATTGAGCGGGGATTGCAACCACGATTGATGACCCTCAAGCGCATGCTCCAAGAATACATCGACCATCGCCGTGAAGTTATTCGGCGTCGCAGTGAATTCGACCTCGACAAAGCGCGCGCCCGGGCTCACATCCTCGAAGGCTTGACCCGTGCCATCGATATCCTCGATGAAGTCATCCAAGCCATTCGTGATTCACGCTCACGCGATACCGCCCGCAACAACTTGATGCGTAATTTTTCGTTTAGTGAAGCGCAGTCCAACGCCATTCTCGACATGCAATTGGGGCGCTTAGCTGCCCTCGAACGCAAGCGTCTCGAAGAAGAATTGGCTGAAGTACGCAAGACCATCCGCGAACTCGAAGAAGTGCTCAACAACCAAGTCAAACTCAATGGGCTTATCAAAGCCGATTTGAAATACTTGATGGAAAAATATGGCGACGCCCGGCGTACCCAAATCATCTATGGGGTCAATGGCGAAGTCAACGACGAGGATCTCATCCCCGACGAAAAGCTCCTCATCACCTTGTCAAATCGTGGTTACATCAAAAGCCAATCCCCAGACACCTTCCGCACCCAAAAGCGCGGTGGCAAAGGAATCCGTGGCGCTGCCACCCGCGACGAAGATGTGATGAGTCACATCTTGACCTGTAACACCATGCATGACTTACTCTTCTTTACCAATTCAGGGCGTGTCTATCGCCTCAAAGCCCACGAAGTACCTGACGCCAGTCGTACTGCCAAAGGCTTACCATTAGTCAACTTGATTGACTTACAACCGCACGAACATGTGACCTCAGTCTTATCAGTGCCTGATTATGCCCAAGCCAAATACTTGTTGATGGCCACTCGGCGCGGCAAAATCAAACGCACTACCCTCGAAGACTACAGTTCCGTACGATCAAACGGCTTACTCGCCATTGGTCTAGACGACGGTGACGAACTCGGCTGGGTCACCACCACCATGGGTGACGAGTATATCATGCTCACCACTCGCCTCGGCAAAACGTTGCGCTTCAAGCAAGCCCAAGTACGCCCCATGGGCCGCCCTGCTGGCGGTGTACGTGGGATTAGCCTACGTGACGGCGATGAAGTCATCAGCATGGATGTGGTCAGTGCCGAAGTCGAAAATACTGCCCAGCTGGTGATTATCGGCCGCAATGGCAAAGGCAAACGCACCCCTGTCAAACTCTATCGCCCCAAAGGCCGTGGCACCCAAGGGATGCAAACCATGACACTCACCGACGGTGATACCGTAGCGATTGCCCGTGTCATCGATGCAGACATGCTGCTCACCTTTATCACGAGCAACGGCATCGTCCTCAAAACCCAAGCCAGCGAAATCCGTGCGTGTGGACGGAGTGCCCAAGGCGTGCGTGTCTTGTCCCTCAATGACAATGACGCCGTGGTTGCCATGGTTGCCGATGATCCTGAGAACGAAGACCAAAAGCACAAACGTATCCTCGATATCGGTGATATGATTGGGGTCGACATGTTCGAAGGTGACGAAGATGGCGACGAAGACGCTCCCAGCGACGACGAATAACGCAGTACCTTACCCAATTAGCAAACCCCCTGACTGTGGTGACAGTCAGGGGGTTTGCTATGCCAGCAACCGCACTATATTACTTACTCTGGTTATACCCCATCAACGGCTCAGTTACGGGCTCGGCATTTGTCACCATCGGCGCGGTTGCCGACAAGGGCAAATCAGCCATTTTGTAGCCCACACCACGAACCGTCAAAATCCGCCGCGGCTTTGACGGCTCGACTTCGATTTTTTCACGTAAACGGCGCACACACACATCTACTAGATTGGTCTCCCCGACATAGTCATACCCCCATACTTCTTGGAACAACGTCTCACGATCAAATACTTCACCGTAATTCGCTGCCAAAAAGTACAACAGCTCAAATTCCATGGGGGTCAAATTCACATCCGCACCTGCCAAGGTGACACGATGCCGCGGTGCATCGATTTCGATATCACCGACCCGTACGAGCGTCGGCGCTTGACGATTTTTCATGCCGTCCACTCGGCGCAAAATCGCTTCGATCCGCGCAATCACTTCGACTGTTTTGAACGGCTTGGTAATATAATCGTCACTGCCAAGCTCAAATCCCTGCACGATATCATCACTGCCATCACGAGCAGTCAGCATGATAATCGGCACGTCAGATTGCTCACGGATGCGCTTACAGGCCTCAAACCCATCGACATACGGCATCATCACATCTAGCAATACAATATCAAAGGCACTATCACTAAATGCTTTTAATGCCTCAAGGCCATTTTTGACGACCACGACCTCATATCGTGATCCGCTCAGCGTTACTTGAATCAACGTTGCAATTGAGGGATCGTCATCTGCAAATAAAATCCGCCGCGGGGCTTGTTGATCACCTCGACCAATCGTACGTCGCGTTAACTTCATTGTAGTACCACCTTTTGTAGTAACAAATACAACCAAAAAAGGGGCGCCCGCAAGCGCTACAGAAACCAACACCCTATCACTTTGTCAGCGCATGGTAACCAGATAATTACCACGGCGTACACTAATATCTTAGGTGCATTCAAGCTATGTATCAATATTATACATGATATCGCAAACACGTCAACTATATGTTAGTACGATGAAATGTAGTAGTAAATTCCACCAACAAAAAAACGCATGCATTGCATGCGTTTTTGGGCGTACCTAACTTATCACAGGCGAGGCTACATCATCATTCGCTGGGGTACGAAATTCTAGCGTCGGCGGCTGCTGGTTGGTTACGACATCCGCCGTAATAATACAGCGTGCAAGGTTTGGTTGCGACGGCGCATCATACATGACATTAATCAGCACGCCTTCAAGAATGCTACGCAACGCCCGGGCGCCCGTACCCGACTTGATTGCAGCATCAGCGACGGCGTCAATTGCCTCATCAGTCAGCTCAAGTACCACATCATCCATCGCCAACAAGCGTTGGTATTGTTTGACCACGGCGTTTTTCGGTTCAGTGAGAATCCGCCGCATCGCATCGCGGTCAAGTGGTTGCAATGGTGCAATTACCGGAATGCGCCCAATAAATTCGGGGATAAATCCGTATTTGAGCAAATCATCGGGAATCACTTGATCAAGAAAATGGGTCGACGTCGCCGTGGTGGATGGTGGCGCGGCGGGACCACTGCTCGCCGAAAACCCAATCGCACGATTTTGGCCAACCCGGTTAGCGATGATTTTGTCGATGCCTTCGAATGCGCCACCACAAATAAACAATACCTGCGAGGTGTCAAAGGGGATAAATTCTTGTTGCGGGTGCTTGCGACCAGGAACTGGCGGCACATGGGCAACTGAACCCTCGAGGATTTTGAGCAGCGCTTGCTGAACCCCTTCGCCCGACACATCGCGGGTAATCGATGGGTTATCCGACTTACGCGCGATTTTGTCGATTTCGTCAATATACAGGATACCCGTTTTGGCACGTTCGATGTCGCCATCAGCCGCTTGAATCAAACGGAGCAAGATGGTTTCGACATCTTCACCGACGTAGCCTGCTTCAGTCAATGCCGTCGCATCGGCAATCGCAAAGGGCACATCGAGGGCTTTGGCGAGGGTTTGAGCAAGCAACGTTTTACCACTCCCGGTAGGACCGATGAGGAGCACATTGCTTTTGCCGATTTCGACATCATTAAGGGTTTGATTGGCACGAATTCGTTTGTAGTGGTTATACACGGCTACTGCCAACATGACTTTGGCGCGATTCTGTCCGATGACATAGTCATCGAGGTTGGCACGCAGGTCGTGTGGCACCGGCAACGGACGCTCCGCCACCGGTGTCGGTGGCGGTGTTGGTTGCGCCCGTTGGCGTTCTTCGGCGATAACTTGATTGCAAATCGCGACGCACTCATCACAAATAAAGATGGGCGGGGGACCAGCAATGAGGCGTTGTACCTCATCTTGGCTACGCCCACAAAACGAGCAATTATAGACGCCACGACCGCTATTTGACATTATCTACCTCAAAAACGTGTATTATTTCGCGCTAATTAACCGCGTTGTTGAAGTTTTTCGCGGGTGAGGATTTCATCAATGATCCCGTATTCCTTGGCTTGTTCGGGACTCATAAACAAATCACGGTCGAAGTCATGGGCAATCCGCTCACTGGTCTGCCCGGTGTCTGCCGCCAATAAATCACGAATGATTTGTTGCGAGCGCAACAATTCACGTGCCATGATTTCGACGTCAGGGGCATACCCACGGGCGCCACCACCTGCAGGATGCATGTGGATAGTGGAATTGGGCAAGCTATAGCGCTTGCCTTTGGTACCACCTGCAAGCAGGATGGTCGCCATGCTGCCCGCCATACCGACACAGACCGTCGCCACATCGGGACGAATCATCCGCATGGTATCGTACATCGCCAACCCGGCAGTAATCGAGCCGCCGGGGCTATTGATGTAGAGCATGATATCGCGCTCAGGGTTTTCGTGCTCGAGAAAGAGCAACTGTGCGACCACCAGATTGGCCACCATATCCTCGATGGGCGTGCTCAACATGATAATCCGCTCTTTGAGGAGCCGCGAATAAATGTCAGAGCGGTACTCACCACGGCCAGTGGTTTCGACGACGGTCGGAACGAGTTGGGTAATCTGTGGCATCATTGCCATGAGTTCAATCTGTGATTGCCATTTCATGCGCTACCTCCTTGGTTACACCACTGCGATTACTCGCTCTTCTTGGTGCTTTTTTTCTTGGGTGCTGGGGTGGCTTCGGCATCAGCGTCAGCAACGTCAGCGGCTTTTTTGGTGGTGCGCTTCTTGGGAGCCGCTGGGGCTTCGGTCGCAGCTACGGCACCTGCACCTTGGGTGGCGATTTCGATGATGCGGGCACGCATTTTTTTGTCGAGGACGCTGTTGGCGATGGATGTCACCATTTGGCCCCGCAACAAACCAAGCATTGCATCGCGTTGATCACCGCTATAGTCGCCAAGCATGGCGCCGATTTCGGCGTCGATTTCTTCGTCGCTGACGGTCAAGCCTTCAGCCAACACAAACTCGCGCATCGCCAAATTACGCTTGAGGCGCTCTTCACCTTCGGGGAGTAAGCGTTTGACGAGTTCTTTGCGGTCTTGACCCATTTGCTTATAGACGGCTTCGGCAGTGGTGCCGTAGCGGGTGTATTCGGCTTCTTGAGTGCTCAAAATTCGATCGGCTTCTTGTTCGACAGCCACATCGGGGTAATCATAGACCGCTCCAGCCACCAATCCATCCACAAAGGCGTTGATAAGCCGATTTTCGGAATTGGTATTAGCGTTCTTGGCCAATTCATCACTGGTCTTGATTTTGAAGTCTGCCAAGGAACCTTCGAAGTTTTCGAGGGTGGGCATTTCTTCCCAATCGGGCAAAATGCGCTCTTGGATGCGACGCAACGTCACATCAAAAACCACCGGTGCGCCACGCATATCTTCGGTCGCATAATCGTCAGGCAAAAAGGCCGAAATCTGACGATTTTCGCCGATTGTCATACCGATAATGCCTTCCATCAAGCCTTCGACCAACCGCCCTGGCTCGAGGATGAGATCAGTGCTCGGTGCAGCTTGGCCTGGTTCACGACCATTGATCGAAACACCATCACGCAAGGCATCAACTTCCGCCGTCACCAAATCGCCTTGGCTTGCAGCACGAACTTCTTCGGGCTCACGCAATACCACATGGCGTTCGCGGGCTTCGTCGAGCGCCCGTTGCAATACGACATCGCTAATCGCTGGCACTTCGAGTGCTTGGCGAAAGCCGGAGTAATCGGCAATCCGCGTAATCGGATCAACCGGCACTTGAATGACAAACGTATATGGTGCAATCACAAACTGCACATCTTCGAGACTTGCTTGACCGATGGGCTCAATGCCTTCTTGTTCGAGGGCTTGACGAAAGCCCGCATTGATAATCCCCTCAGAAGCCTCTTCGACGAGCGCTTGACGCCCATAGAAGCGTTCGAGAATCGGACGGGGTACTTTGCCGGGACGGAAGCCCGGGACACGTACTTTTTGTGACAAACTCCGAGCAGCCCGGTCGAGCTCTTTCTCGACAGTGGCTTCGTCCATCTCGACAGTCAACTTCATCAAACTGCGCGGCAAGCGCTCACTTGTAACCTTCACCGAAATAACTCCGTGTGTGCTCAAGGTGCGCCTACCATGGCGCGGCGAATTGTGCATTTCTAAAACATTATAGCATGAAGTACGAGCGAATGTCGGCAGACACGCTGAGTACGCCGCAATAGGCATCCTATTGCGCACGCACGATAGCCTATTTGCGCCCCAAAGCACCATCATATCCCCTACCACCATCCAACGAGTATGATTTTTTCATATTTCACAAAAAATTATTATGTAAATATCAACGCGTTACTCATCAAAGTCTCGTGCAGGCCTCAAAAAAAATCATGCACCTACAACGATATCGATAAATGTTGCCTTTTTTGGGCAAAAACCGATTCACGTACGGATGAACTCTCGTATAATTAAAAGGCACTATTGCGACCGCCACAAGGTAATTATTTTATGACCATTCCACAAGAAATCGAGCTGAAATTACGCGTCATCGACGAACAAGCGGCCAAACGCTTGTGGAAGCGGCGTACCCTCGGTCAATACCAGCTTCAGGCGCATGCCACCCAACAACTCCATACCATATATTTCGATACCACCACCCATGCCCTTGCCCAAATGCAGAGCAGTATTCGCATCCGCATCGTCGATCAAACAACACAATTTATTACCCTCAAAACGAGCCAGCCCGATGTCGGCGATGTATCGGTACGTCACGAATACGAATACCCCCTTGACGCGACCCATTGGCCCAGCCAAATTTTAGCGCAACTCACTACATTTGGCATACCTGCGCATGAATTGCTCCCTATTGTACATACCATTACCAAACGTCAAATCCGCAATATCGTCGACCAAAACGGCCAATCAATCGCCGAAATGGTGCTTGATCATGGCAACATTTATGCAGCAGGGCATCAAGAGTCATTCTGCGAAATCGAAATCGAAGCCCGCCAGACGACTACCGCTACTCAAATCACTGAATTAGGGCAGTTGGTCCAGCAACACGTCCCAAGCATGCACGAACAACTCAGCAAACTTTCGCGGGGGCTACGCCTCCACGCCAATTACCCTGAGGCACCCGATGAAACCCAGGCCCTCCACGCCCATATTGCCGTATTACTCGGGACACAACGGAGCGGTGATGAATCGTTGTTTGTGCCACTCGCTCACTACGATACCCCCACAAACCGCCTCTTGTGTGCCAGTGCCACTCAACTCAGTCGTGAATATACCAATCAAACAAATCTCAAAAGTGAACCTTTTTGGGTGGCACTTGATAGTACCCAACGCGACTACGTGGCCAAATTAGTCACCCACATAACCCTGCCCGATTATCATGTAGATGGCGCACCACTCAACCTGAATCATCTGCCCTTTAGCGAAGGCTTGCGCTATCAGCTCCGCTACCAGCTCCGCCGTATGCTCCACCGCGAACAAGAAGTCCTAGACACGTTTAATGCCAATAGCATTCATCGTATGCGTGTCACGTTGCGCAAAATTCGCGCATTGCTTGATTGTGCGGATGGCGTCTATGATAGCGAAATCCTCAACCAATTCCGGCGAGGCTTCCGGCGCATGGCTCGCTTCCATGGCGTTGTACGTGACTGTGATGCCTTAAACGATATCGCCCAACGGATTTTTGGTGATGCGACGATTCCCGCGAGCATCCAAAAAGGCATCTTTAAAACACGCCAAAAAGCCTTGGCAGAACTCCATGAACTGATTACGAGTGCCAAACACCATCGGTTTTTAGAAACTTACGCAGCCTTTGTGTGTACCAGCAATGCATCTGCCATCACCACCCGAACCACCGTCATCACTGCCTTGGGTGAGAGCATTGCCCAACGCTGCCACGAATTACAACAACCACTGCCGGGGAGTTTTGAGCGTGTCGCTGAAAGCGAACTCCACGCCCTGCGCATCCGTGGCAAACGCTTACGTTACATCCTCGAATGCTTCCCCACCATCCTCATTCCTGCCACCCAGCCTGCGTTGACCGTCCTCGACACCCTGCAAAAACACCTTGGCGTGCTCCAAGATGCCGTCGTTGCCAGCGAATTACTCGCAGATATGAAGCTGCTTACCAACCCCGACGCCAAAAAAATCCTCAGCACCTTGCGCCAAGAAGCCGCCCAACAACGCCAACAAATGCCCCTCATCTGGGATGCTTGTACCAATACCGAATTTAATCAATCTATTCAGGCCACGATTCGTGCCATTCAATAACAAGAGGCTACTATGATTCCGCTTACTTTGCATATGAAAAACTTTTTGAGTTATCGTGGCGAAACGCCTACGTTTGACTTTACCGCTATCCATATTGCCTGCCTCAGTGGTGACAACGGCGCCGGCAAATCATCATTCCTCGAAGCCATCCATTGGGCTATCTGGGGCGAAGCCCGCCTCGGCGAACGTGAAATCATCACCATCGGTGAACAAGACATGTTTGTAGAGTTGACTTTTATGGTCAACGACATCACCTACCGCATCCATCGCAGCTTCTCCACAGGCCGGGGTGGCTCCAAACTCATGCTTGAACAAGCGAGCGATTCCCAGCGCACCAAATGGGCATCGATCAACGGCGGTACCATCCGGGAAACGCAACAGCGCATCACCAACGACATCGTCGGCATGAGCTACGCCGTATTCCAAAACTCCGCCTACCTCCGCCAAGGGCGCGCCGATGCCTTTACCCAGCTGACACCGGGCGAACGGCGCGATATTTTGGCGCAAATCCTCGAAATCGATCAATACGAAACATACCGCGAACGCACTAAAGCGGCCCGCAGTACCCTCAACGACGAAAAAACTAACCTCCAAGGACAAATGGCCAACGATGAACAACGCGCAACCGAAATCCCTACCCTCGAAGAATATCTCAACAAAGCCGATGCACGCCTTCATGCCGCCGAAACCTTTGGTGACTATGCAGATAGCCGCATTGCCTTACAACACGCCCAAAAAACACTCTCCCAAACCCAACAACAATATGATGAAGTCACGACGCTCCAACAAGAATTACAAGCCACAATTACCCAATTAGAGCACCAGCTCGCTCAACGCCCAGACATCGAAGCCCAATACCACCAACTCGTCGATTACGAACAAACAGCCCGTCAGCTCAGCACTCAACGCGATCGCTATGACATCCTCCAACAACAATACCAAGCCACTACGCAGCGTATAAATGACGCCAAACAACTCCTCGCCCATACCATCCAACGCCTGAATGACGAAATCCAATTCATCGATGGAGCCGTGGCCAACTACGATACATTGGTCAGCGAACATGCCCAGCTCACTGCCCAAATTGTCGCTCTACACGATGTCAACAACCAGATTTCTACCTTGAAACAACGCCAACAACAGCTCCGTGCCACCCTCAATCAACACCAAACCCAACACCAACAACGCACCAACACCACCAACGAAATTCAAAAAACCCACGATCGCATCGCCCAACTCAACGAACTCACCCAACCATGGGAGGCACTCAATACGCAGTTGACTGCGTGTGAGGTTGCCCAACAACGCATCATTGCCATTCAATCCGAATTAACCACGCTCCAAGAACACAATGCAAATCTGAGCGCCCAACGTGATATCGTCAAAACCCGAGGGCTCGAGCTGACCGAAAAACAAAAAACACTCACCGTTGATCATCCCTGCCCTACCTGCCAAACCATGATGGATCACGACCACTATACCCAGGCTGTGGCCGAATTCGAGCGTGAAATCGTCTTGCTCCGCAGTCAATTCAGCGAATTTCGCGATCAAATCACCCAAATCAATCAGCAAATCGCCACACTCAACGACGAAAAACTCCGCTGTGAGCAACAAGCCATACGCGCCGGAGAAATCCGGCGCCGCCTTGGTGGCATCGAAGCGCAACGGCACGAGTTGGACCGCACCCAAATCCATCTCACCCAACTCCAACAACAACTCGATGCGCTTGCCGCCGTCGACATCGATGACGCGATCCGTGCCACCCAACAACAAATCCTCGCGCTCGATGACGAATTAAACACGGCAAATAATCAACACGCCGAACACACCTTTGTGCAACAACGAATCACACAATTACACAACAACATTACCCAGCTCGCCACCCAAAAGCAACGCCGCGATACCTGTGTAGCAGAGCGTGATGCAGCTCAACATGTACATGACAGCGCCCAATATGCCCTCGCCGATCAGCAGGCACATGCCCAAATTAGCACGGAACTCGCCACGCTCAACTACGATCCAAACGCATTACGCCATATCCAATCCCAAATCGACCTGCTTACCCCCATCCGCACCCAATACAATCAACTCGCCGTCAGTCAAGCAAATCTCGAGGCAGCCCAACAACGCCACCAAGACACCATGCAACGACTTGTCGCCCTTAGTACCATCCGTGACACGACTCATGCGGAAGTCAACAGACAGACTGAGCGCAGTCAAGCACTTGCCGGTCGCATTGGCGACCGCAATACCAATATCACCCCACAACAAATGCGCGATGCTGCCGATACCGAAATCCGCAATTGTCGCGACCATAGCAGTCAACTCCAAGCCAAACTCACCATCGCCCGCGAAGCCCAAAACAATCTGGCCATCCACCAAGAACGACTTGCCACACTTGCGAGTGTCATCAACCGCTACGACATCCTCGAAAAAGCCTTTGCCAGCAAAGGCATCCAAGCCATGCTCATCCGCGACTACGCCATTCCGGCCCTCGAAAAAGAGACAAATCAGATTCTGGCACGGATGAGCGACAATCAACTCTACCTCGCGATTTCAACGAGTAGCGAAACCCAAAGAGGCACCACCCGCGAAACCATCGATATCCGCGTATCAGACGCCAGTGGGACCCGCCCCATCGAAGCCTATAGCGGCGGTGAAGCCTTCCGCATCAGCTTTGCCTTGCGGATAGCGCTGTCAAAATTACTGACCCACCGCGCTGGTCATCGCCTCGAAACCTTGATAATCGATGAAGGCTTCGGCACCCAAGACGCCCAAGGCCGCGAACGACTCATCGAAGCCATCAACAGCATCAGCGATGAATTCCACACTATTTTGGTTATCACTCACATCCAAGAGCTCCGTGACCTCTTCCCCGTCCAAATCACCTTCAAACGCACCGTGGCCGGGAGTAGTTGGGAGGTGGTGGCATGACCATCTCACTGCCCACCTTTGTCACCATACCCACCACTACGTTTTTAATGGGGACCAATGAATCTGACCTCAGCACATTGGCAAAAACCTACGGCGGCACTCGTGAATCGTATCGCGAAGAATCACCCCAACACCGCATCACCCTCGCCTCCTACGCCATCGCCACCACGCCGGTGACAGTGGCGTGGTATGCGACCTATATCGCTCACGGCGGCGAATCGCCAAGCAGTTGGCAATCCCAATTGGCATTCCCCGACCTCCCGGTCGTTAATATTACCTGGCCCATGGCCAATGCCTTTTGTGACTGGTTGAGCCAGCACACCGGCGACCATTACACCCTCCCCGACGAAGCCCAGTGGGAATGCGCTGCCCGTGGTAACGATGGCCGTCAATTCCCGTGGGGAGACATGTGGGACGACAGCCGTGCCGCAGTGCGTGGCAGTTGCACCCAACTCCCTGCCGTCGCCAGCTATCCTAGTGGCGCCAGCCCATGGGGATGCCTCGATATGGCAGGGGGCGTCTGGGAATGGACAACCTCGCTCGACCGCCGCTACCCCTACCTCGCCGAAGACGGACGTAACGACATGCAAGCGCCTGGACGCCGGATTATTCGTGGTGGTTGTTATGTAAATCCACACGGCTATGCGCGCTGTGCCTGCCGGTTCCGGATGGATCCATTGATGACCAATCCTTTTTTGGGCTTTCGCATTATCAAAAACCCCAGTTGATGTCATAGTGACATCAACTGGGATTGTACCGCTACCAGATATTTTAATTACAGCGCATCAACATTGTCATTGGACGATGGGGCACTGATGGTTGGGGGAAGCGCCACAATTTCGGTTTGCGGTTCCGTTGGTTTCGGAGTATTGATGCGTTCGCCTGTCCACGGGTCAAAACGCCAACCGGGATGGGTTTGGTTGGCAGCACCGATTTCGCTTTCTTCGGGAATCAAAAAAATCGCTGCCAAGTACAAAATCGCCGCCGCCCCCATGCTCATCAATCCAACCACCACAAATATGCCACGCACCAACACCGTATCAAGGGAAAAATAACGCGCTAATCCACCACATACCCCACTAATCAAACGATCACTACGACTGCGGGTTAATTTTTGTTGAATAGTCATGATTAACTCCTTGTACCACAAACAACATTACTGCCCCGTACGACGCATGTATCGTGGTGATGGTTGCACCTGTTAGCGAATCTGTTGTGCAAGCACTTCCATGCGCGACACAAACATTTCGATAAACCGTGGGGTATCAAACGCCGTCACCAGTTGCACATTGGGCACCGGTCGATGCATCGACCGCCACGTCGCCGGCCAACGAGTCGTATCAAACCCCGTCATATCGGTGTCACGTGGGGGATGTGATTCATCACCCACATAACTCAATACCGTTTTGCCCATGGTCAACTCACTGGTATGTTCGATATCAATCCGCACTGCACGCGTCGTGGCAAGCTCGGGCATAAATGCCAGCGCTAAGGCCACTGGGTCATTGATGGCGCATCCCGATACCCCAAAGCTGGCTTGATGAAATTCCATATAAAACTGTGTGGCTGCCGCAATGAAACGAGACACCGGCGAATCGATCATGAGCAGTCGGTCAATATGCTGTTGGAAAAGCATTACTTCCACCGTAATATCCCAAGGGACAAGGGTAATCGGCATGCCGCTGGTCAACACAATATGCGCAGCGTGTGGATCAACAAAAAAATTAAACTCTGCCAGTGACGTGGTATTGCCGTCCGCCCGCACCGCACCACCCATAATAATCACTTGGCGGACGGCAGCGACGATTTGGGGCGCCTTGCGGATGGCCATAGCAATATTGGTCAATGGGGCCACAGGAACCAAGGTGACTTCGCCTGGTTGGGCCATGATTTCGCGGATGATGAAATCGACGCCGTGCTCACTAGCGGCCGGGACGGGGGAAGGTGGCAACACGGCATATCCCAGCCCACTTGCGCCGTGAGTCTCGGCAGCAGTAAAGGCCGGACGCAACAGTGGCAAGGCTACGCCAGCCAACGCAGGGATATCGGTGCGTTGCGCCAATGCCAACACATTGCGGGCGTTGTGCCACCCATCAACAAGCGCACAATTCCCACCAGTGACACTCACCCCACGTAAGCTGACTTCGGGGGATGCCACCGCCAACAATATCGCCAAGGCATCATCGATGCCCGGGTCCGTATCAAGAATAACTGGACGTTGCATAATGTAATCTTCCTTTAATCGTTTTACCGTATCGTTACCTACCCAAAATGCCAGAATTTAGTATACCATTGCGGTATATATCTGTTTTGACATGTGCACTACAGTATGTCATAATTAGCCATGATATTGTATAGTTATTTCCATCTGTGCCCCACCATGCCAGATGTGGGTGGGAGTTTTGGATGCGTGCGTATCTCGACATCGAAACAACCCATGACCAACGCATAAGCGTCATCGGCATTTATCGTAGCGACATCGGGACAATTCAATTAATTGACGGCGGAATCAATGATTTGGCAATCTACAACGCACTCGAAGGTATCGAAACGATTGTCACATTCAACGGTTCTGGTTTTGATCTCCCCTTCATCAAACGCCGCTTACGGATTAATCTCTTAAATGATTACACGCATAGCGATTTGATGTTGGTTTGTCGCAAACGTGGCTTGCGCGGCGGACTGAAGCTCATCGAAGCAAATGTAGGTATTCAGCGTGCAACCGCAGGAATCAGTGGATTTGACGCCCCACGGCTCTGGCGGCGCTACGAAGAGTTGCACGACCAACAGTCACTCGAGATTTTACTCCATTACAATCAAGAAGATGTCATCAATTTGTGTTTACTCGAAGCACATCTCGGTATCGTGACCCATACACCGGCTAATCCTGCTATTCGTCGTACATTTGCGTAAGTACAACTACAAACATGCAATCAAAAATACTCAATCAACGCTACGAGCTCGCAGAAAAAATCGGTGATGGTGGTATGGCCACCGTCTACCGTGGTCGTGATGTACGGCTCAATCGCGTGGTTGCCATCAAAATCCTCCACCCACATCATGCAACCGATTTAAATTTCTTGCAACGCTTCAGCCACGAAGCCCAGGCTGCGGCCAATCTGCGTCATCCCAGCATTGTCGATATTTATGATGTCGGTCAAGAAGAACGCCAGCACTTCATCGTGATGGAATTCGTCGATGGCAGTGACCTCAAAAGCATGATTTTGCGCTACAAACAGCTCCCCGTACAACAAGTGCTCCAAATCACGAGTGCCATTGCCGATGGGCTCGATGCAGCCCACCAACTCGGCATGGTTCATCGTGATGTTAAACCCCAAAACATCATGGTTGCCCACGATGGTACTGCCAAAATTACCGATTTTGGTATCGCCAAAAGTGGTCTTTCGACAGCCCAAACCGAGACGGGGGTGACATTTGGCACCGCCGACTATATTTCGCCCGAACAAGCCCGTGGCCAACCGGCCACTGCCCAATCTGACATCTATGCATTAGCAGTCACGATTTATGAAGCACTCACCGGTCAATTACCATTTACCGGTGATAGCGCAGTAGCAGTCGCCTTACAACATGTGGGGTCCAAGCCACCGCCTATTCGCCGGCATAACCCGAGCGTATCACCGGCACTTGAGCAACTCATCATGCGCGCCCTTGCGAAAAACCCCTCTGAACGCCCTGCTACGGCCAAAGAATTTGGTCAGTTGCTACGTGCCCAAGAAGAAACCGAAGTACGGGACACTGCGCCACGACCAATACGGTCGAGCACGGGTAATGGGCGGAGTGCCACCTCTATTTCTGCTGGGATGCGTAATTTACCGCCCAAACGCTCAACCATCACCTCCCCGCTCCCCTCGCGCGCAGGACGAGAATTTGGCGGATTTTTGCTACTTTTGTTGCTACTCACCCTCGCCCTCGGTGTTTTTTACCTATTTGCGATTGGGTCATTCAATGGCTTAATTTCCCCTAATGCCAACCGCAACACGACACCCAATGTCACCCAAACAACAGTCGCAACCCCAACAGCAATTATTGCCTTCTCAAGTGTGAGCGTCCCCGATTTGCACAACCACAACGAAAACGACGCAATCGCGGCACTGAGCGCCGCCGGCCTCACCCCCGTCGCCGATGCTCCCAAATATTCGAACGATGTCCCCAAAGGGCTCATTATGAGCCAAAACCCTACCGCAGGCGACCCTGCTCCTGCCGACAAAACCGTGCATTATATTCTCAGTTTAGGCAAAGTAGCACCACATGTACCAGCCCAAGTCGTGGGGCTCAATGCCAACGAGGTACGCCAACAGCTCGAAGCGATGAGTTTACGCGTAATTCTCATCGAAGAATACAACGCAACTGTTGCAAACAACACCGTCATTCGCACCGATCCAGTGCCTGATTCCATATTACAAGCGGGTGATACGGTACGTGTCTACGCAAGCCTCGGGGCCAATCACCGCATCCCAAATGTTGTCAACATTCCTGAAGTAGACGCCCTCAAGTTGCTCGAATCTGCGGGTATTACGACGACGAATGTCGTATATCAAGGGTGCGACAATCTCGGCACACTCTGTGACAGTGTCGCTGCTGGCCAAGTAGCCCGCACCGAACCAGCGATTGGGAGCCTGATTCCTGATGGTACGACAATTGTGGTCACCGTCCGCCAACCCTAAATCGATGCGGTAGTACATCAATTAGCGCACGTTGCATGATGTAATGTCATCAATTTACCCTTCCAGAACAAGGAATCGTCAGTTGGGTGGGTGACGACCCCACGAATAAGTATCCCCTTTTTCAACCACACCTATCGCGGTGAGCGGTGGCCGTACAGTACGTAGCCCAATTCGACCCCAGTCGCTGGTCTTTGCCGGTGGACAAACAGGCTGGACTAGTAGAGCAAATTTATCTCGACGAGGGTATCTTCCGGGCTGGGCATGCCGGCATCGATCACGTCATCGAAGCGTTTATCAAGCTCCAACGCAATCCAGATGCACTCCGTAAACTCGCAGCCCATATGCGGACCACGTAATCCAGAATCGACCAGACTTAGCGTACTAATTTTTGTAATAACTGCGTTACTACGACCTGGGGATCATCACAGAGGCCACAATGCACGGGGCCAGTTGCAATAATCGTACTGCGGGGCGCCACCAACCAATGGAAGCGTTCGGCAAGTGGGAGCGTTCCAATTGGTCCAGCCACGGGGTCGCCTTGAGCCACCGCCGTAAATACCGCCAAATGTTCTTGGATGGTGGTAATATCGCAGGTGGGATCCAACGCCTGTAACCGAGCCAAATCACAATACGTCGGGGCAGCCAAAAAGCGTTTGGTGCGACAAAAAACGACCACACCCACGTTGATAGATTCACCGCGCTCGATACGCGGCGTCAAACGGATAATCGCATAATCAAATGAGTGAGCGGGCACGCAACACCTCCGCCACAAACGCCCGTGGTGCTGCCACACGGCGCACGAGATAATCGTGCAACGCATTTCGTGCTTGGGCGGGCTCCTGCCAGCGCCGCCCCAGCGGCCACCATGCCGCAGGCACCAAATCAAGTACCGTGGCAATAGCTTCTGGGGTAAAGCGCTGACTTAATTGCGCATCAATATCCTCGATATGCGTCGCCATCGGTAACAATACATGATCGCGAATCGCCGCAAAAGGAGATGCAATTCGGTCTTCGTAGCCGTCCCAGGCATGCATCACATACAAGGCCGCCCCATGGTCGATGACATGCAATTGGCGATGCCACCACAACATGTTCGTGTTACGGGCAGTACGATCGATATTGGTCATCATGGCATCAAACCAAACGACTGCTGAGGCGAGCAACGGGTCGACCCGTTTCACCAGCGCCGCATCAAACGGCAAGGCGCCTGGCAAAAAATCACAAGCCAGATTGAGTCCCGCACTCGCAATAATCAAGGCCTGCACTTCGTCGTCCGGTTCCGAACGCGCAAGTACGGGGTCGATATCGATAAACACCAGCTCTGGCACCGGCAAACCACAAATCCGGGCTAATTCACCGACCACCAATTCGGCCACCAATGCGCCACTCCCTTGCCCGGCCCCGCGAAATTTGACGACGTACATTCCGTCGTCGTTAGCTTCGACCAGCCCTGGCAACGAACCCCCTTCGCGGAGTGGCATCACATAGCGCGTGGCAGCTACTGTGCGTAATCCCTGTTTCAAAAAATCCTCATGACCATGGCAGCCACCACCGCAATAATGGTCAGCACCACGACAAATCGAATCACACCCGTAATCAACTTCCAAACGACCCAGATTGCCAACAACCCAACCGCAATCGCAAGTGCAGTGTTCATGATGACATCCTTTGTGTATGACAACTATGTATAAATATACTACACTGAACGACGTATTGCATTGGCATTATTTTTCTATTGCTCGTTTGGTACACACCACACCATAACGACGCATCTGGTATGCCAATATCATTCTATATAGGTGCGGTGTTGTCTACCCTCTATGCGTAGCGACAGCAATGTACGATTACAAGGAGTCGCTGTGACCCAATTACCGAGTTTGCGCCCGATTGATTTGATTGTAGTAACCGCTGGTCGGCTAGCCTCGACCACTGCCTTCCGCATCGTCTATCCCTTACTGCCGTTTCTCAGCCACCGCTTCGATATCTCGCTTCAACAAGGTGCCACCCTGGTCGCCATCCAAACCGCTGCCTCGTTGGCATCACCGATCGGTGGCACCGTCGCCGACCGCTTTGGTGAACGCAGAGCGATGCTCATCGCCCTGGTACTTTTTATCGGTGGGGCATTGTCATGTAGTCTCGCGAGTAGCTTCATCGCGTTTTTTGTGGGGTATTTGTTGATTGGCTTAGCCACGGCGCTCTACTTACCTTCTGGACAAGCCTATCTCAGTGCCCGTAGCCCCTACGAGCAACGGGCCCGTGTGCTAGGAATATTCGAGATGGCCTGGGCTGTTTCGGCCATCATCGGGGTCGCCCCGTTGATGTATCTCATCGACAAACAGCAACAAAGCACGTTAGCGTATGCCATTTTGGCCGGCATCGGTATACTCAGTTTCGTCATGTTATGGCAACTCCCCGAACATCACCACCGCCAACTAGTCGAACATGGTACGCCAGCAACAATCAATATCATGACATTCCTACGCCAGCCAGGACTGGCTATTCTTTTGCTCTTCCCATTCCTCACCTTTGGTGGCAACGATTTGTTTTTTGTAACCCAAAGCACCTGGCTCAAAAATGACCTAGGCGCCAATGAAGCCCTCATCGGCGGCTTGTTTGTCATCATTGGAATCGCCGAATTAGCAGGTTCGAGTGCAGTCGTTGCCTTTGCAGACCGGATCGGCAAACGACGCTCGGTCATTTGGGGATTTTTGTTGACCGGTGTTTGTCTGCTACTCCTGCCCTTTATAGGCACCAATTGGTGGGTCGTCACGGTGATGATGTTTTTATTTTATTTCCTCATCGAATACGCCATCGTCGCTAGTTTCCCACTCATATCAGAAGCCTTACCGGCAGCCCGGGGCACAATGATGGCCTTGATGGCAGCAGCTGTTGGGATTGGGCGTATTTTTTCGTCACTCAGTAGTGAATTTTTGTACCTCAAAGGGGGATTGCCCCTGATTAGTGCAGTTGCAGTGCTTACCAGTGTCGTAGGACTAATTGCCTTGACGCGGTCATCACTTACCCCCAAACGCTAACCGAGCGGTGATGTGTGCTTAACATTAATGTCGCATACTATGCTTGATTTTTCGTACTACGAGGAATATTTATGAGCATACTTCCAGTTGTTGGCGCAGCCCTGACTTCACAACATTTGCCCCAGCATCTCGATTGGATTTTGGCCAATCAACGCGACCTCGAAATCCAAGATATGACCGACCCCGATCTAATTGACGGCGATTGGCAGTCTCGGGCTCACGAAATCCGTGCCATGCTCCAGGACCACACTGGTCGCCTCGGCATTCACGGACCGTTTTATGGCATCGACATCGGCTGCAAAGATCGCGCCATCCAAGCCGTGGTGCAACAGCGCTTGTTGCAAGGGCTTGAATTTGCCCATATCGTTGGCGCGAGTCACATGGTGGTACATAGCCCATTTATGGCGTTTGGATCACCATTTAGTGCGATTCAACCCAAAACGTTGGCCAGCACCATCCAAATCGCCAACCACATTATGGCGCCCGTCGTCGCCAAAGCCGCCGAGATCGGCTGTCTACTCGTCATCGAAACCATCCAAGATCAACAACCCGCGCTACTCCGTAGTCTGATTACGTCCTTTGAATCGCCATGGGTGCGCCACAGCATCGACGTCGGGCATGTGCGCATCACGATGACGCGTGGTGGCGCAAGTGTGCCCGAATGGATTCGCCAAAACGGCGATTTACTTGAGCACGTCCACCTGCAAGACAATGATGGCAGTTACGATGCCCATCTCGGCTTGGGACAAGGCGACATCAACTTCCCAAG
>CALFIC010000109.1 GCA_937876225.1 uncultured Chloroflexota bacterium
ACAATTTCAATACAAACAATAGGTAAGACCATAATCGAGTGACAATACGTTAATGATACCGACGTTATTCAACAAATTACTTACACCACTACTCATCTGCGTACTACTTTGTACGACGGTATTACTACCGGCAACCGTCGTGAAGGCAGCCAATCAAGACGGTGTGGCAATCTGGATAAATCGTGGTGGTGGCAATCTCGCCAATGGCAGCGATGGAATTCGGGCGTCGTTTAATGCCGCTGAACATTTTTTTTATGGCAGCAAAACCCAATTTTGTTGTGGTGCTGATGGCGCGTCATGGGGGTGGGGGGTAGCAATTGGCAGCACCTCGATGTCGCAAGGATATGGATCGGCGAACTCTACATGGACTAATGTCGAAATTTTGGCGCGGAGCGGTAGCGCCACCTATGATACCGAAAACAATACCACCGGCACCGGTGATGCCTATATTTTGATTCGCTATACCAAAACAATCGGCGCACTTACCTATATTTTTGACCGTGAAATTTCCTATGTCTACCCCAATAAGTTTTATCATGAAAAATTCACTACCACGATTCCCACTGGCAATACCGCGGCCGTCAAAATCTACAAAGGTGGCGATGCAGCCCCTGGCCAAAGTGATAGTGCCAATGGCATGAAAATGACCTCACCGGTGGTGAGTGCGATGGAAATCGAACAAAACTCGCATTATCTCCTCGGAATCCGCGAAGCGGGGAGTCGGCCGTTTAACTCAGCGTTTGTCGGTGCCTACAACACCCCCAGTAGTTATTGGGGAAGTGGTGGCGATGTACCCAACACCGTCAATACCGCTACCCATGATGCCGGTATCAGTGTGCAATGGAATCTGGGGAGCACTCCTGGGGAATATATCGCCGAAAATGAAGAATTTAGTAATCAACAATCTACCACCATCGAAGCGGCTTTTTCTGCAGCCATCGTGACTACCAGTGCGAATTTGAGCTTGTTAATCACCAATAGTAATAGTACGACTACATCAGGGATCGGCTATACATTCACACTTCCGTCACCCATGGTAATCGCAGCAAGCGTCACCAATGGGTGTGGCGGGAGCATCTCTGCAACCACTGGTGGATCAACAATTACGGTATCTGGGGTGAGTTTGGCAACCTTTACGAGCTGTAATCTTACGATTCCAGTGCGGTTACCGTCACCAGGCACTGTAAGTATTTCATCTGCGAGTATCGCATCGTTGGTCCCCAGCAGTATGATCAATAGTATCGGTGCATCGTCGATTGAATTTAATTACGGTTCACCCACCCTCACCAAATCACCAATTCCCTCTGCAACATCAACACCCACGATAACCTATACTCCTTCCAAAACCGATACACGTACAAATACATCCACCAATACATCCACCAACACGCCCACCAATACCCCGACCAATACCCCCACGGATACACGGAGCAAC
>CALFIC010000110.1 GCA_937876225.1 uncultured Chloroflexota bacterium
TAATCGTCGGCGTGTTGGTAATCGTCGGCGTGTTGGTAATCGTCGGCGTGTTGGTGGCGGTAGGGTCGAGATTGGTGATGGAATAGACGACGCCGTCACGCTTATACGAGCCATCGCAGGTAGGATCGCCGGCAATCCAGTTGGTCGAGGAGCCGTCGAGGCCGGGGTCGCTGAGGTTGAACCAGGTCCATTCGGTGGCTTCGGCGACTTGGTCATAGATGTAATTGACGGGGATGGTCAAGCCGCCTTGGTTGTTGCTGGCAATCATGCCGCCATCATAATAGCCGGTGGGGATGGTAATCAGCCATACATTTGTCCCCGACGTATGGCTGACACTCGCAGTACCGTTGATGCCTGCCGAAATGGTGCCGAGGGTAAAGTCGCTGTCGGCGACGGCGGTGCCATTGACGAGGGTCAGTGCAAGGGTGGTGCTCGCCGATACTTTGCCGTTGATGCGAATATTGAGCGAGGTTGGGGCGCTGCCTTCACTGGCACTACGGTCACGACTGGTGCCGAGGTCAATAATCGGTTTGAAGCTGACATTGATATTATCGAGAAAGTTTTCTGATGAACTGGTGGGTTGGATGCCATAGAAGCCGAGGTTTTTGATGCCGCCAAAATCAGCCGGGATGGTATGGGTGCCATAAAAGCGCACCCAGTTGAAATTGGGGGCAGGTTTGACTTCATAGCCGACGTTGGTGGTGTCGGTACCCGCCGTAATACTGGCGGTGGCGGTACTGCCACTTACCCCGACACTATTGATGCCTTGGGCAACGACGCGGCTGTAGGAGTCTGCGGGAAGCGAGCCGGTATCTAAGCCGGATGGGATCCCAAAGCGGAATTGGATTTCGTTGGTGCTACTCCAATAGCGAGTACGGTGATAAAACTCAAAATCAAACGTTTCGCCGTTAACCATACACATGGGTTGATAGGCCATGGAGCGGGTATTGGCGTTTAATTCGATGAAATAGGAGCCATTGGGTGGATTTGATGATGAATCCAAGGTAAAGAGATTGGTGCCCCACAATTCAAAGATGCGACAGCCATTGACGGCAGGGTGTGAGGTGTACCAGCCAGGGAGTTGTGATTCACAGGGGTTGGTGATTTTGGTACCGATTTCAAACGAGGGATTGGCGATAATGCGCACCGCCCCTAGGGCGTTGTTGATGGTGGGATTATCGGTGGTAGGGATGATGCCTGGCACAAGGGTGCGCGAGGGGGTGCGTGAGGGGGTGTAGGTTTGCGACGGGGTATAAGTAGTAGTGGGTGTGGCAGTGCGGGTGGGAGTACTGGTTATTGTGGGGGTATTGGTTCGAGTCGGTGTCGCTGTATTGGTGGGCGTATTGGTGTTGGTCGGCGTATTGGTTGCGGTAGGGGTACTGGTGTCGGTGGAGGTGGGCGAGTTGGTTGCGGTAGGGGTATTGGTGGGTGAGTTGGTTGCGGTAGGGGTATTGGTGGGTGTGTTGGTCGGCGTATAGGTTGCGGTAGGGGTATTGGTCGGCGTATAGGTTGCGGTAGGGGTATTGGTCGGCGTATAGGTTGCGGTAG
>CALFIC010000111.1 GCA_937876225.1 uncultured Chloroflexota bacterium
GCCAGGCTTGCCAGCCTCCATCGAGCAGTGAGACGTGGGTATGACCGTAGTAGCGGAGCAACCACCACAAGCGGGTGGCGATAGAGCCACCGGCGCTATCATAAATCACTACATGCGTGTCGCCATCGATACCGGCATTGCCAATGGTGGCAATGAATTTGGCGGCAGGTGGCAAGGGATGGCGACCGGGGCCATCCCAGGCTGGTGATGATAAATCTTCGTCGATGGCCAAATGCACGGCGCCAGGGATATGACTGACGGCGTATTCGGCGGCACCTTGACTTGGATTCATCAGGTACCAACGGGTGTCGACGATGGCGACGTTGGCATCCTGTAGGTGGGCGTTGAGCCACGCAACATCAACGAGTGGTGAAACAGTCATGGCATGCTCCTTTGGCAATCGGATAAGTTATTTTGGTGGTTTGGCCACCTGGTTGAGGAGTTGTAAGGTTTGGGTGGCGGCAGTCTGCCACGAAAACTGGGCGGCGTGACGCGGACCACGTTGCGCCATTGTGTGGCGTTGGTCATCGTCTTGCCATAGCTGCTCGATAGCATCAGCCCAGGCAATTGGATCGTCGGGGGGCAGATAGTGCGCCGCATCGCCGCCCACTTCGGGCAAGCTTGACGTATTACTGGCCAAGGCGGGTGCACCACAGGCCAAGGCTTCGAGTAACGGCAAACCAAAGCCTTCGTAGCGCGAGGGATTGGCGTAGATACGGCAATTGGCATACAGCCAATGCAAATCGTCATCAGCGACACTGCCGAGCAAAGTGATGGCATCGTGTAGGCGCAGGTGGTCGATTTGTTGCAAAATCGGTGTTTCGCGCCAGCCCCGCGCCCCTGCTGCCACGAGGTGATAGGGGCGATTAGGGTGGCGATCTCGACAAATCCGCAGGGCTTGGAGCAATACCGGCAGGTTTTTGCGGGGCTCAATGGTACTAACAAACAACAAAAACGCATTGGCGGTCACATCGATATTGTTGATGCGTTTGCGTTCGTGGGGGGTCTGTGGCAATGGCACAAAGTGTGCTGCCGCTGCTTCGTAGATGACAGTGATGCGCTCGGGGGCAATGCCGAGGAGTTGCACAATATCGCGTTTGGTTGATTCTGACACGGCGATGATGCCGTCGGCATGCTTGCTACTTGCGCCGACCCGTCCATAAAAGGCTTTGGCGTTGTCGTCGAGCAAATCAGCAAAATGCAGGAACGCCAGGTCGTGAATCGTTACCACCGCAGGGAAGTTGCGCCGCAGCGGCGCAATAAAGTCGGGGAACAACACCACGCTGGGGTGGATGGCGCTGATTTCGAGTGGCAACGTCCACTGCTCCCAGCGGTGATGGGGTGGGGTATAGATGACTTGGCGGGTGATATTGGGGGCACTGACGATGCGCTCGGGCTGACGGCGGTGTTGCAAAATCGTCATGGCAGTAGTCGGTGCTACCTCGGCCATGGCATAGATAAGTTGCCGTGTGTATTGTGGGATACCGCCGTTGCGATAGGCATTGAGGCGGGCGTCGATGACAATGGTCATGACGGCACCTCAAACATCAACCCGTCGTAGCCGGGTTGGATGTGGAGCGGCAGTCGAGGGGCTAAATCGGCATGATGGACATCGTGCGACAAATGCACGAAGTAGGCCCGTTTGGGACCGATTTGGTCGACATAATTCGTGGCTTGCGCAAACGACAAATGCATGGGATGGGGTTCGTCACGCAAGGCATTGATGACGAGCACATCGACACCTTGTAACGCATGACAAACATCATCGTCAATGATGCTGGCATCGGTGATATAGGCGAAATTGCCGATGCGGAAGCCCAAAATATTGAGTGATCCATGGTTGATGGGAATTGGCATAATTGTCAAATTGGCGATGGTAAGGGGGTGCCACGGGGTAATCGGCGCCAAGGCGAGGTTGGGGCGTGACGAATTCCCGTTATTTTCGGAGAACGCATAATGGTAGCGTGATTTGACGGCATCGAGAGTGCGTTGCTGACTATATAACGTGATAGATGATTGCATGCGGTAATTGAGCGGGCGCAAATCATCGAGCCCACCGATATGATCTTGGTGTTCGTGGGTGAGCAACACGCCGTGCAGTGACCGTACCCGCGTACTCAGCAATTGCTGGCGCATGTCAGGGCCGGCGTCGATGAGCACATTGCCATCGGCACTTTCGATGAGCGCTGATGTCCGTAGGCGCCGGTCACGGGGATCGGTCGACGTACAGACAGAACAACGACAGCCAATCATCGGGACGCCTGTCGATGTCCCAGTACCAAGCAGGGTTATACGCATGTGCACTCAAATACAACTGTTTAACTACTTGGCAAAATTATACATGAGAATTGAGAATTAAAAATGAAAAATTGAAAATGAAGTATGCCTTAGCGCCCTCTGTGCCCTCAGTATGAGCCAAACCGACAGCGTGCATCGACAGGCATTAATCGACAACCACAGTACTAAGACGCCTCAGTGCCCTCTGTGTGCCCTGTGCGAGATAAACGAGGATCTTACTTCCAACTTCACTTCATACTTCCTACTTCATACTTCCTACTTCGTAGAAGGTGTTATAATGGGCGCAATCATGATAGGTCGTGTAATCAGAGGAGCGAATCGATGTCAACAATTCCTGTACCATCTTCAAGTAGTGCGCGGGTGTCTGGGTTACAGCGTTTGGCTGCCACATTGCGTCGTGCTGATTTGGTGTGGTTGGTAGCTGCCACATATGATGCCGATGCCCAAGTATGGCACTTCGAGATATTGCGCCAAGGTGCCCAAGGCGCGTGGGTTGTGCAGCGCTATGCCTACGACATCCACAATGACATCCAACATTATCGTGGTGAGCAAGTGGTGGCCGATGACCAAGTGCGTGCCCTGCGTGCCAAGGCCCAACGCTTCGATATCGCTGGCTGGCAAGATGGTACCGCCAACGCCTAAATACTACGCACGTAGTAATGGATTGAACAGTAGCGAGTGGGGCGTATGATGCGCCCCATTTGTGTTTGCGAAAGGATACTGCAATGACGAACCCCACTCCATGGAGCGTCAGCGATGTCGCCAATATTTCTCATATCGAATCACTAGCGTGGAGCCCTGACGGCACCAACCTGGCCTATGTACTCGCCAGCCCCGACGGCATGGCCAACAAATACCGGCGTGCGATTTGGTTGCGCCGTGGTACTGCCGCCCCCCGCCGCTTTAGTGCTGGTACAGGCAGCGACCGCACGCCGGTCTGGAGCCCCGACGGCCAGACACTAGCCTTTGTGTCGAATCGGGGTGGCGATGCCCAGATTTACCTGATTGCGGTCGATGGGGGCGAAGCCGAAGCGCTGACTGCGCTGCCTACCGGCGCGAGTAGTCCGGTCTGGAGCCCCGACGGGCGCTTTATTGCTTTTGTGAGTAGTCTCAACCCCCGCGAATTGGATCTCGAAGTCAATCCATTGCCGACCCCACAATCGACGTTTGCGGCAGAGCAACAAAAAGCCTTGCTTGCACAACAAGCCCGCGAACAACTCGATCCGCGGGTGATGAGCGAATTGCCCTTCCGCACCGGCACTGATTACATCGACGGTCGGCGCGGGCATTTGTATGTGGTCGAGGTCGCCAAAGGCCCCAGCTCGGTACGACGGGTCACCAACGACGAGCGCGATTATTTTGCGCCGGTGTGGAGCGGCGATGGCCATTCGCTGTGGTCAGTTGCCAAACGGGACGTGACGTCGACCAGTTATTTTGTTGGGCGGTGTTTGGTCCAGATTCCGCTTGATGAAAAAAATATCCTGGCGCCGGTGGTGAATGATCAAGCGCCGTGGTCGATTGCCAGTGCGGTGCAGAGTTCCCCCGATGGCCAATGGTTGGCCGCCACGGCGAGTCGCTACGATGCGCCGTTTTATGGCGGGGCGACGTTGCTCGTCCGCCCCACCACTGGGGGTGATTGGCAGGCCCTCGATTGCCACGACACGACCATTGGCGAATGGGCGTGGCTGCCCGATAGCCGCGGTATCGCCTATGTGGCCGAATGGCATGGTCAAGGTACGCTCCGTACGGTGGCAATCGGTGCCGATGCGCCATTGACACTGGCTCAGCCCGCAATTGATGCCGGCATGGTAATTGCCGATTTCGCCGTGAATCAGGCAGGCGAGGTCGCCTATAGCGTAGGTGGCCCGCAATACCCGTGTGAATTGTGGTTGGCGACGGCCAGTGGCGTCAGCCAACTCAGCCAGCTCTACACCGAGTTGTTGACACAGCGCTTGACGGTGGCGTTCGACGAAATCTGGTACCCCTCGCACGACGGTGCCATGGTACAGGGCTGGCTGCTTGCGCCACCGTTAATCGAGCCTGACCAACAATACGGCCTGATTTTGCACATCCATGGTGGGCCACACGCCATGTGGAGCCCCGGCACGCGCGCCATGTGGCTTGAATGGCAAGCCACCGCAGCGGCCGGATTCTTTGTCTTCTTTTGTAATCCCCGTGGTTCCGAAGGGTATGGCGCGGCCTGGCAAGCCGGCACCAAAGCCCGCTGGGGTGTGGCCGACCAACCCGATTTTGAAGCGGGGATTGATGCGGTACTCGCCAAGGGCTTGCCCATCGACCCTGCTCGGGTGGGGGTCACTGGTGGCTCGTATGGTGGCTTTATGACCACCTGGCTGATTGGGCATAGTCAGCGTTTTGCGGCGGCGGTGTCGGCGCGTGGCGTCTACAACCTCATCACCGAGCATAGCATGAGCGATGCCTACGAGTTGGTGGAATACTCGTTCGACATGGTGCCGTGGCGCGATGCGACGGCGCTGTGGCAGGCCTCGCCGATTGCGGCTGTGGCAGAGATGACGGCGCCACTGTTGATTTTGCATAGCGAACTGGACTTCCGCGTGCCGATTGGCGAAGCTGAGCAACTATATACCATGTTGCGACGTCTTGGACGTACTGTTGAGTTTGTGCGCTATCCCCGCGAAGGGCATGAATTGACCCGGAGTGGTGAGCCATTGCATCAAATGGACCACATGCGCCGGACCATTGACTGGTTTATTCGTTTTTTGCAAAAGTGAGCCGTGCCAATGACTGATCTGACCACTACCCACGCCACCCAAATCCGCACCCGCACCATGGCGTTGCTTGATGCGACCTTGGCGTTGTGTGACGCTATCTACCAAGGGCGCCGTGACGTACCCGAACGGGTGATTGTGGTGCAAACCCGCGCCCATCTCGAAGATTTGTTTTTGGTGGTGGTGGCTGGTGAATTCAATGCCGGGAAATCGAGCTTGATTAATGCCATCGTGGGCAGCGAGGTCATGACCGAAGGGGCTACACCCACTACCGATGCCGTCACCATGTTGCGCTACGCCCCCGAAGCGATGGCGATTTCGCAACAGCCGGGCTGGGTGGTGCGTGCGTTGCCTGTGGCGCTTTTGCAACGGATGTCGATTGTCGATACACCAGGTACCAATGCGGTATTGCGCCATCACGAAGTCCTCACGCGCGAGATTGTGCCCCGCGCCGATGTGGTGCTATTTGTCACCTCGGCCGACCGGCCGTTTAGCGAAACCGAGCGGGCTTTTTTGGCGATGCTCCACGAATGGCAACGTAAAGTCGTGTTGGTGGTCAACAAAATCGACCTGTTGAACCCCCAAGAAGAACAAGACGTGCTGAATTTTGTGTGTGAGCAAGCCACGGCGCTGTTTGGCACCACGCCGATGATTTGGCCGGTGTCGGCGCGCAAAGCGCGGGCTGCCACCGCCGAGGCGTATGCGGCGGGGGGCTTTGCGCCGCTGATGAGTTTCCTCAACGAGCGCCTCGACGATCGTACCCGTCTGCGCATCCGCCTCGAATCACCGTTGGGGGTGGCGACGCAGACCCATGCCCATGTGGCCCAAATCGTCCAGACCCAACGTGCCATCGTCAACGACGATGCCCAGGCGGTCCAGCATCTCGATGCCCAAATGGTGCAGTTCGCCAACGATATGCGCCGTGACGTGGCAGGGCATCGCGCTGCGGTGGCGGCGGCGTTGAGCGATGCCGAAGTGCGCGGCATGCAGTTTTTTGATGACCAGATTCGCATCATGAACATCCATCGTCTGGTGCGGGGCGATGCTTTGCAAGTGGCCTTTGAGCAAGAAGTGGCCGTCGATTTGGCCACCGCCATCGAAACCCATACCCAGGCCATGGTTGATTGGATGATCGAACGCAACCTGCAATTATGGCAAGGGGTGGTCGATTATTTGCGGCGCCGTCCCATATCGGCAGATCAGATGGTCGGCGAGGTAGGCGCTACATTTCAGTACAATCGCCAAGCCTTGATTCGCGATATCGTCAGCCAAGCGGGGCGGATTGTGGCTAGCTATGACCGCAACGCCGAAGCGGCCCAAATCGCCCTCGAACTGCGTGAGGCGATTGCCACCACGGCAGTGGTGCAGGTGGGGGCATTGGGGTTGGGGGCATTGATTGCGACGTTGCTCAAAGGGGCTATTTTTGATACGACGGGGATTCTGGCGGCCAGTGTGATTGCTATTGCCGGCCTGTACATCATCCCCAATCGCCGCGCAGCCCTCAAACGCCAGCTCCACGAACGCTTGAGCGATGTGCGTACTCGCCTCGTGACGACCATAGACCATCAATTCGACCAAGAACTCGAACGGATGCTCGAGCGCATGCGCCAATCCGTAGGTCCCTATACGCGCTTGGTGGCTAGTGAAGTGCAACGCCTCGAAAAAATTGAAGAAAATATGACGACAATTAATGCTGATATTGCGTCAATACGCGCCGAAATAGAAAATTTGTTTAACAGTTAATATAATACCAAAACCACCCTGCATTAGCGCATGCAGGGTGGTTTTCATTTTACCCCACGCGAGCGACGACTTTTTCGGCGAGGGTAGCAACGATGCCCTCGGGGTAGGGATAGGTCAGCATCAAAATGATATGGGTCATACCGGCATCGACGAGGGGTTGCAAGGTAGCAACGGTGGCATCGATATCGGCATAGTTGACTCGTACTTGGGTCGAAGATTCAATCTGTGCGGGGTCACGACCGACCACAGCACAGTGTTCGTGCAAGATTTGTAGTTTGCGCTGGTATTCTTCGACCGAGGCTGGCATTGAATTCCAGACGTCGGCGTATTGGGCCACGACGCGCAAGGTGAGTTGCTCGCCGGCGCCACCAATCACAAAGGGTGGGTAGGGTTTTTGGATGGGCTTGGGTTCGCAACGGGCTTCTTTGAGTTGGTAGTAGCGTCCGTCGAAATCGGTGAGTTGTTGGGTAAAGAGGCGCTTGGTGATTTCGCAGGCTTCACCGAGGCGACGGATGCGCTCGCCGGGGGCATAGAGCGGTAGCCCCATGCTGGCGTGTTCATATTCGTTCCAGCCGGCCCCTACGCCAAAGTCGAGGCGCCCACCCGAGATAACGTCGACGGTGGCGGCCATGTGGGCGTGGACTGCGGGGTGGCGGTAGGTGTTGCCTGCCACCATTAAGCCGATGCGTATGCGCTGGGTTTGGGCGGCCAAGGCCGACAACAATGTCCAGCCTTCAAAGCAGGGACCATCGAGGCTGCCTTGGATGGGGGCGAAATGATCGAAGAGCCAGGCATGTTCAAATACCGGATTTTGGTCGGCTGCTTGCCAGACGGTGCGCATGGCGTCGTAGGTGGTGTGTTGGGGAGCAGTTTTGATACCCCAGCGGAGTTTTGCCATTGGATTCACGCTTTCGGTTGGTACTGGTATCTGCAAGTTTGACTATTGTACTGCTAAAATCTCAATTTGTAGCGGTACGGCATTACTTCGGTCGCTCATCATTAGGCGTCAGGTACCCAGCAGCGCAACCAGCTCGCGTGGGGTTGTGGGGTGATGGTGTAGGTGGCGGTGCAAGCGGGGATGACGAGGGAATCACCGCAGTGTAATGCATAGTGTTGATCCGCCGTATTAATTGTTGCAGCGCCATCAATCACGGTAATGATTTGGAAAGAATCGGCCGGGCGCTGCCAGGTAGTCACGGTGGCGGCCGTGATTTTTTCCATCACAAAAAAATCAGATCGAACCAGCTCGACGTGACTATTGCCGCGGAACACTGGGGTGGTGATGGCAGGAATCGGGTCATCAACGTTTGATACGGCAATGGCTTGGGGAATATGCAGTTCACGTAACGCACCGTTGGCATCACGGCGGGCATAATCATAGACGCGGTACGTGAGATCAGAGGTCTGTTGGATTTCGAACAACAGAATCCCGGCGTTGATCGCATGAATCGTGCCGGCAGGGACAAACACGGTATCGCCAGCAACTACGGGGATATGGCGGAGCAGGGGCTCGAGGGTGTCGGTGGCAATGGCGTGGGCGTATTCGTCACGGCTGATGGCATGGGTCAGTCCATGGATGACATCGTTGTGACCGGAAGTGGCAATGATATGCCACGCTTCGGTTTTGCCATGGAAGCCGCTTGCGGCTTCGTAGCGGTGGGCGTAGGCGTCATCGGGGTGAACTTGGACCGAAAGTGGTTGATTGGCGTCAATGAATTTGGCCAGCAACGGGAATTCGTGGCCGTAGCGCTGGAGCGAACGGGCCCCTACCAAATCCGCACCATGGAGTATTACTGCCTGACGGAGGGTTTGGCCGGCAAGGGCACCGTCGCGGATGAGGTTGTCGTTATAGACTTCCCAGGTTTCGGCGAGTGGTGTGGGGGCATCGGTCAGATTGAGCCAGGTTGCGAGCTGATTCCCGCCCCATAGGCGGCTTTCGTAGCGGCGCACGAGGCGGAATGGGTGCAGGCTCATTTGTTTCTTTCTACGAGGTGCAGGCGTAATTCGACGCGCCCGACGGCAATGATATCGCCATCGGCGAGCTCGGTATCGGAATTTACTTGCAGACCGTTGATATAGGTTTTGTTGGTACTCCCCAAATCACGTAGGCGCCATTTGGTATGTTGTTTGGTAATGATAGCGTGATGATCCGAAATCAACGGGTCGTTGAGGATGACGGCGCAGTCGCTTTTGCGGCCAAGCACGCTATTGTCGTAGATTTCGTAGACTTTGTTGCGCGGGAGCAGGGTAGCGCCTGGGCGCTGCAGTACGAGAAACGCATTTGTGCCCACAAAGGCCGGCATGTTTTGGTCGCCACGAATCATAGTGCGGAAAATACGCCATACGAACAGATAAATCAGCCCAACTAAGGAAACGCGCAAAATCCAGACGATGAATTCGAGTGAAAGATTAGCAATTTCATTCATGCGTCACCACTTGGATGCGCAACGTGTAATTGGAAATGGTAATCACATCTTTTTCGATGATGATGATGTGGGGCTCGCTGGTCAATTGCGTCCCATTGACAAATGTGCCATTGCGTGATGCCAAATCAGTGATGGCAAAGCGCTGGGAATTGTAGCTGATTTTGGCGTGATGACGCGATACTTGGTGGTCTTGCAAGATGATATTGTTGCCGGGGGCCCGTCCGATGGTAATCAACGTTTGGGTCACAGGAATGTGTTCGACGATGTTGTCGGTGGAGACAATCAACACATGTTGATGGCGGGTAGGGTAGCGTTCGGGTTGGGTATTGACGATGGTAGGATTGCGTCCGTCAATCAGTGCGACTGCATCCATATCTGCAATTGCATCATCGGCAGTGATTTGATTCCCCGAGTTGCTGGTATCGTTGTCGATCCGCACTACGCTTCGTGGTACATTGGGGTCGCTAGCAAGCAACACGGTGATAGGTTTGTGGGTAGTAAAACTACGATTCCGGGCAAGTTCAGTTAAATAGGTGGCTAACTCTTGTTCGATACGGAGATGGCGTTTGCGATGTGTATCAAAATCATTGGGATGTAAAAAAAGCCGATAGGTGTCTGGCACGACCACTACGCCACTAGCATCTGCGATTTGATTGGATTCCATGGCACGTTCGAGTCGCCGTGTGAGCATGGCGACATCGAGTGGACTTTTGAAAAATTGCGCCATCGAAGTTTCGACGATCTGTTCCATGAATGATTCAAAACGGGCAAGTAACGACATTGTAGACACCACATCCCATAAAAAATCTCTCGTTATTGTACCATGTTGACGCTGGCGCTTTGGGATTTGTGCTGCTAAATGACTGATAGCTGACTGAACAAATAATTTGCTAGTGCTGAATTGATTATGACGTTGTGCCATCTATCGATTTAGTTATGGCACAAAAAACCACCCCGTTGTTATAACGAGGTGGTGTGGTACAACGATTAACTGGGTTTGGCAAGGGATAAGAGGAAGTCGGCGTTGGTGCGGGTTTTGGCCATGCGGGCGAGCACCAGTTCGGTGCCTTCGTTTTCGCCTAGCATCGTCACCATACGCCGCATCGTCCAGACTTGCTTGATGACCTCGGGTCCCAGCAAGAGTTCTTCGCGGCGGGTGCCACTGCGGGTAATGTCGATGGCAGGGAAGACGCGTTTCTCGGCCAATTTACGGTCGAGGTGGAGTTCAAGGTTGCCGGTCCCTTTGAATTCTTCGTAGATGACGTCGTCCATACGGCTACCGGTATCGACCAAACAAGTGGCGATGATGGTGAGTGAGCCGCCGTTTTCGATGTTGCGGGCGGCACCAAAAAAGCGTTTGGGGGGGTAGAGGGCGATGGGGTCGATACCGCCAGACAAGGTGCGCCCGCTGGGGGGGATTTCGAGGTTGTAGGCGCGAGCCAGGCGGGTAATCGAGTCCATCAGGATGACGACATCTTGGCCGATTTCGACGAGGCGCTTGGCGCGCTCGAGGGTCATTTCGGCCACTTTGACGTGGTCTTCGACTGGTTCGTCAAAGGTACTCGAGATGACTTCCCCTTGGACCGAGCGCCGCATGTCGGTGACTTCTTCGGGGCGCTCGCCAATCAGCAACACCATCAAATGAATGTCGGGATGATTGATAGCGATACCATTGGCGATGGCTTTGAGGAGCAGGGTTTTGCCGGCCTTGGGGGGCGATACAATCAAACCACGTTGGCCACGACCCACGGGTGCTACCAAATCGACGAGGCGCGTCGATAGCAGGTTGGGGTCGGTTTCGAGTTTGATTTGGACATTGGGGAAAATAGGAACGAGTTGGTCGGCTGACGGGCGCTTGCGGGCGGTTTCGGGGTCGATGCCATTGATAAATTCGACGCGCAACAGCGAGAGATAGCGTTCGTTTTCTTTGGGAGGGCGTACTTGCCCGATGATTTTGTCACCGGTGCGTAAGGCAAAGCGGCGGATTTGTGATTGTGATACATAGACGTCATTTGGACTGGCAAGCATGCGTTCGCCACGCAAGAAGCCAAAGCCATCGGAGACGATTTCGAGCACACCTTCGCTACTGATATTTGTGGTTACCACTTCCTCAGTTGCCAGTGGCGCTTGCAGTAACAATGCGATGAGTTCTTGTTTTTTGATGTTATTGGTAAACGAGATTCCGCTGGCCTTGGCCATATCGCGGAGCTCTTGGATGGTCATGCCACTGAATTCAGTGGCTAAGGCTGGTCGCGGATCGTTGGAGATGGGGATTGGGGGGGCGGCTGGCGTGACAGGAATCGAACGCACTGCTGCTTGCTTGGGGGTTTCGTATTCGAAACTTTGTGTGTCGCTCAGTGTGAGGGCCGGCACGGGGGTGGGGGCGGGTGTGGCAGGGACGGGTGTCGCTGCGGTGGGTAATTTGCTACGGATACGTGGCACACCAAACTCCTTGATTTTATTGCGTGTGATGCATCGCACACCATGACGCGGTATAAGGGGAATATTCAGCGGTAATCAGCAAGACTCCATGTGTGATTCGGGTCGTGCAGGGCGCACATGAGAGGCTACACGTCATGAGCTGAGGGGGCCGTATAGGTGCTCACCCAGATACGGCAGGGGAATGTTATTCCACAAAAACGGAATAATCCAAAATTGACACATATATAACACAAACTGCGCTAGTATTATACCATTAAATACATCGAGTTCAAACAGAAAAAAGGAATCGCATGACACAATCTCGTAATCGATTACGCTACACGCCACGGGTACTCATGATTGTTCATGACCCATTAGTCTCTGCAAGCCAAAGACTCCACCAATACTATGGATGGAATGACCCACACCAGCTGGTCCAGCAGTATATTGCGGAGATGCAGACGGCAAGTCATGGTGCAGTGCAGTATCAAGTCGTCAAAATGATTGATGCGCCATGGTTCCCCGTCAAAATCGACGGCTTTCAATATGATACTGCTCAGTACCTTAGTGGCTGGCGTCAAGGTCGTATGCACCAACCCGATGGACTTGATTATCAGGCGCGGATTGCTACGTTTGATTTGTATGGGCGCTTGCAACGTGATGAATTCGACGAGGTGTGGTTTTTTTCGCCACCTTATGCGGGTGAATACGAATCAATTATGGTTGGTCCGGGGGCGTTTTGGTGTAATGCTCCGGCAATCGCTACCCCTGACGCCGCCAAGCGTTTTGTGATGATGGGCTTTAATTACGAACGTGATGTGGGGTGTATGCTCGAAAACTTCGGGCATCGGGTCGAGTCTATCATGCAACAGGTCTATGCCACGCATCCACAGAGCCGGAATCTCTGGCAGGAATTTTGTCAATACGAGCGTACACATCCTCAGGCTGCGGCGTGTGGCAATGTCCATTTTGCACCCAATAGTCGTACTGATTACGAATGGGGCAATCGCACACAAGTATGGTCGACCTGCGATCGTTGGCGCGACTTCCCTGCTAGTCAATCAGCTCCTGCCCGTCTCGTCGATTGTCGCGAGTGGGGTGATGGCGATATGCGGGCGCATCATGTGTGGTGGTTCCAACATTTACCCCATACACCCGTCATGATTGACGGGGTATGGGGTGATTGGTGGCGTTATTGTATTGATCCCAATACGGTAGCGTCGTAGGAACTACTTGCCGTTGAGCGAAATGCGGGCACTCATGCCAGCCCGTAACCCAGCGATATCGGTGAGTTTGATGTGGACGGTGTACAAACGGGCATTACCAACGACCGTGGCAACGGGAGAAATAAAGGTGACGACGCCGGAGTATTGTTTGCCGGGCATCGCATCTACAGTGACCGTTGCGCCTTGATTGAGTGCAACGCCACCGATATCGACATCGCTGATTTGGACTTCGGCTTGCAGATTGACGGCGTCGATGAGTTGCACCGGTGCCCGTCCGGCGAGATTGGCTGGGTCACCAACGCTGATATTGATGAATGATACGACACCATCAAACGGCGCACGGATTTCGGCACGCTGGCGATTGAGATTGGCCAGGGTCAATGCCGCTTGGGCTTGGGCAACGCCAGCTTCGGCTTGGGCACGTTGGACCGTGATACGATTGACGGCTGCTTGTGCCACAGCCAAGGCTGCTTCAATCACCGCGCGATCCTTGCCAATTGGTTTGGTCAGGCGTTTGAGGCTCAGTTCTGCTTGGGCAACCTGTTGCTGTGCGGTGTCAATCCCTACTTGTTCAGCTTGGACCGCCTGGTCATAACCGATTTGGGCACTTTTGAGTGAAATCAACGCAGCGTCACGCTTTGATGCAGCTATATCGTAAAGTGATTCGTATTGACGGATGCTGGCATCATTGATGTTATTGGGTCGACCAGCGGCTGTTGGCGTATAGGGGTAAGTACCTTTTTCTTGAACCCACTTCCAATTGAATTGATCCATTTGAAATTGCGCATTGGCTTGTGCAACGGTTTGATTTGCCAAATCAAGTTGGAGTTGTGCTTGGGTTTTGGCTAACGATAACTTGTCGCCGGTGCTCTTCAAGTTTAATTTGGCTGCATTGAGTGATAATTGAGCCGCTTCGATTTCGGTGCTGGTTGCCCCTGGTTTGGTGGCATCCAAAGTCGCTTGGGCTTGGGCAAGTTGCGCCTTCGCTGCGCGTGTGTCAGGACCATCGGCTTGCAGTCCTGCCAACGTGGCTTGGGCGCTGACGAGATTGGCTTGGGCTTGGGCTACTTGCTGATCATAGAGGGCGGTATCGAGGGTGGCAATCAAGGTGTCTTTTTTGATACTGTCACCCTCTTTGACCAAGATTTGCGCTACGATACCGGTTACTTGGAAGTTGAGATCGGCATCATTGAGTGTTTTGATCTCGCCAGTACCACTGACGGCAGCCGCCATCCCCCCACTCGCAGTGGTGTCGGGTGTGGCCACGAGTGCCCCCACATCAATCGTTGGTTGCGGTGTTGGTTGCTGATTGGCCACGGTTGCGACGACGGTGGGTTGGCTCGTAGCAGCAGGAGTGCTGGCGCACGAAATCAAACCTGTGGCAATCCCACTGATAATTAGACTACGAATGAACTGTTTGCGTATCATGATATTTCCTACTCCTTTGGATATGATAAAAACTATTGTGCAAGGCACGATTTACTTGGCTGCGATCGCGTCGTCGTCATTCTTCCGCCCAAAACGACTGGTGAATGACTCCAGCAAACTATAGGCTGCAGGTACCACAAACAAGGTCAAAATCATCGAGGTCAGCAAGCCACCAATCAATACGGTAGCCAACCCACGTCGGAATTCGCCACCTTGACCGGTACCAAAAATGTGTAATCCAAAGGCTACTGGCATCGAACCGGCGACAATTGCAAAGGTGGTCATCAAAATCGGTCGCAACCGTACTGAGCCAGCCACGCGCAAGGCTTCGTGCTTTTCGAGGCCGGCACGGCGCAAGCGGTTGGTAAAGTCAATCAACAAAATGGAGTTTTTGGTGACCAACCCCAGCAACATGATAAGTCCGATCATCCCGGTAATGTCGAGGTCGGTGTGCGTCAAAATCAAGCCGAGGAAGGCACCGATGAAGCTAAACGGCATGGCCATCATAATCACAATCGGTTGACTAAATGAACCAAACTGTGACGCAAGTACCATGTAGACGAACAAAATCGAGAGTGCCATCGCAATAATCAACGACGAAAACCCGTCGGTTTGTTGTTGGGATTGTCCCGTAAAGCTCCAAGTTACATCGGCGGGTAATTGAATACCTGCGACTGCTGCTTTGACTTGGGTTTGGGCATCGTTGATGTTGAGATTTTGTAGATTGGCACCGAGCAAAATCTGATTTAAGCGGTCATAACGTCGGATTGTCACCGGGCTACTCGACAATTGGAATTGCCCGAGTGAGCTCAGCGCCACACTTCCACTGCGCGTGGGAATGATGATGTTCCCCAAGGTCTTCGCATCATTGCGGTCGGCTGGTTGCAAGCGCACCACGATGTCGGTATCGATACCGTTGCGGCGCAACACTGTCGCACGTTCACCGTTAATCAAGGCACGGACCGATGAGGCAATATCTTGATTGGTAAGACCCAAATCACCGATGCGGGCTGGGTCAGCCAGCAAGCGTAATTCTGGTTTGCCAGGCGTATAATTGCTGGCAATGTCAACTAATCCAGAAATTGGTTGTAATTTGGCACGGAATTGATCTGCGAGTGGCGCGAGCTCTTGGAGGGGGCGATTACTTTGCAAACTCACTTGCAACGTCCGTCCGGTAATACCTGTGCTTGACCCTTGGAAGCTGGGAACGCCAAACGCCAAACTTGGTGCAAACGCGAGTTTGGCACGTACTTCGTTTTGGGCATCAATCGTGACTGTTTTGCCTTTGAGTTTGACACTAAATTCACCACGTTCGGGGTTACCGGTGAAGCCGATATTGCTGATAACCGACGCCACATTTGGCTCTGCCATCAATACTGCTTCAATCCGTGTTGCCATCACGTTGGTTTCTTTCAACGTCGTGCCTGGGGGCATTTCGAAGCCCATGATATATTCGTGGTTGTCTTCAGTCGGGAAGAACGAGAATTTGAGTTTGCCGGCCACACCAAAACTGGCAATCAACACCGCCAACGCTACCACCATCACCAATATGCGATTGCGACGGGTAGATAGACTGCGGCGCAACAATTCGCCGTACCATTCACCAAGTGCCCCAGGCGATTCATTGGCTTCATGCAACAACGAGGCATTGGGGTCGGTTTCGTCGATATCAATCACATGGGCTACTTCGTGATGATCTTCGGCTTTTTGGGCTTTGGCACGGAACAAATTCGCCGACAACATCGGCGCAAAGGTAAACGCTTCGACCAATGATAACATCATGGCGATAGCCACCGTAATACCAAACGATTTAAAAATAATCCCGGTGGTACCGGTAGCAAATGTGACTGGCACAAATACCGCCACAATCGTGAGCGTCATGGCAAGTACGGACAATGATACTTCGGCGGTACCTTTGCTTGACGCCACGCGGGCGGTTTCGCCACGCACGGTGTGTCGGAAGATGTTTTCACGCACCACAATAGCGTCGTCGATGACCAATCCTACTGCCAGCGATAACGCCAGCAAGGTAATCAGATTGATGGTCAACCCAAAGAACGGCATGATGGCAAAGGTGGCTATCAAAATAATCGGTAGCCCGGCCATCGTAATCAACGTATTGCGCACGTCGCGGAAGAAGATAAATACGATAATCAGGGCTGCGATAGCCGCAAAAATCAATTCTTCGAGTGAACTAATCACTGATTCATTCACCGACACCGATTGGTCACGGGGGATGATATAGGTCAAATCACTGCGGCTCGCAAATAATTTGGTTAATTGATCTTTGACAGCGTTCCCGACTTGTACCGTATTGGTGCCTGATTGCTTGCGCACATCAAGGATAATCGTGTCTTTGCCGTCGAGCCGGGTATAGTTGACTTGGTCTGCTACCCCTTCAGTAATGGTAGCTACATCGTTGATGGTGTAATTACTGCCGGTAATTTGGATTTTGCCGATGTCTGCGACGCTATTGAGCATGCTCGGTGCGCGCAAACTAATGTCTTGGGTGCCGGCGGTAATCGACCCGAGTCCCAAATTGGCGTTGGCTGATTGCAATGCACCAATCAATTGGGAGGGAATCAATCCGTAGGCCTGTAATTTGTCCAACTTCATGTTGACTTGGATTTGACGGGTCAAGCCACCTTGCACAGTGACCGAACCGACGCCCGTAGCGCTTTGTAAGCGTGGTACGATTTCGTTGTCGATAATATCGCGCAACACTAGCGGGTCAATAGTTGTTTTTGGTGAAATCGCAACCGAAACAATCGCTGCTTGATTGGGGTCAAAGCGCAAATAAATCGGCTCGCGGATGTCGCGGGGCAGACTGTTGCGAATAGAATTTACCTTGCCACGCACGTCTTGTTCGGCTTGCGTAGGGTTGATGCCATCGTTGAATTCCAATACCAATACGACTTGACCATCACTTGAGGTAGACG
The DNA here is from genome assembly GCA_937876225.1 of uncultured Chloroflexota bacterium. Taxonomy (GTDB): domain Bacteria; phylum Chloroflexota; class Chloroflexia; order Chloroflexales; family Roseiflexaceae; genus UBA965. Next base: position 17,229 of record CALFIC010000111.1, read on the forward strand.
TAATGTGTTTGATGCCGCTCAAGGTATTGACGGCTTGTTCGATTGGTTTGGCGACTTGGTCTACCACACTACTTGGACCTGCTCCAGGGTAGGATACGGTGACTGCCACAACGGGCACACTGATTTCGGGGAGCAAATTAACGGGTAAAGTAGTGTATGACAATATCCCGAAGGTAATTGCCAACAACATCATCATGGTGATAAATACCGGTTGCCGGATGGCCGTATCCGATATCCCCATGCCATTCAGTTTTTCGCGAGATTCGCGCATTGCCATGAATAACTCCTAGATGTGATTGTTTTCACATATAACTATACAAGCGACACACGAACTACATACACACCAACGGGATGAATCAGAATCATCCAAATGGGTGATGGTATCGGGCATCGCCGACGATGCGGTTATATGTTCTCTATGATAACTATACTTGAATTCACGGTGGCGAGGGGGATGATATTTATGAGATTATGCTTAATTTTTGGAAAACACTACCCCCACGGCAATCAACTGATTACCGTGGGGGTAGTGCAATTTCTTAACGACCGTGGTTTTTGAGCCAATTGTAGCTTTTGGCGATGCTATCAAAGGGATCCGCTGGGCAGACATCTTGTTCGACAATCAACCATTCGACGCCGGCCTTGTCAGCGGCGGTGAGGATGGCGGGGATGTCGAGGGTGCCATGTCCGACTTCCGCAAAGGTGCGTGAGCCAGCGGCCATGTCTTTGAGATGCAAGCAGGGGATGCGCCCGCTGTATTTAGCGATGACATCGACGGGGTTCATGCCGGCAAAAGCCAGCCAGTAGATGTCGATTTCGGCGTTAATCAAGCCTTGGGCGCTTTCGTCGAGCAAAATCGTCAAGGCGTTGGTATCACCGAGATCTGCCAGTTCGAAGTCGTGGTGGTGGTAGAGGAATTGCATACCGGCGGCGTGACAGCGTTGGCCAATCACTTCGAATTCACGCATAAAGGCACGCCAATCTTCGGCGCCACCTCGTTGCGAGGGCGCCATCCAGGGGCAGATGACATAGCGGGCACCCAACAATTTGAGGTCACTAATGACTTTGTCGAGGTCGCCCCGCAAAAAGTCGATGCCGACATGGGCGCCTGATGCCAACAGATTGTTGGCCGTGAGCTCAGCCTTGATTTCGCTAGCGGGGATCTGGTCGGTATAGACTAATTCGACGCCGGCATAGCCGATTTGGGCCACGCGCTTGAGCGTACCACGCCAGTCGGCGGTCATGGCGTCACGGACGGTGTACAGCTGGACACAAATGGGTTGTGACATGAGCGATTCCTTTGGGTGCACAAAAAGATACCCTTTTATAATACCCCTTTTTTGGTGGATTGCGTACGCGAAAAAAAGAGGAGGGGCGAATTTTGGCGGATTGCATATGCGAAAAAAAGAGGAGGGGCGAATTTTGGCGGATTGCATATGCGAAAAAAAAGAGGAGGGGCGAATCATGCCGGCGAATTCATTCGCCGCTATTCGCCCTTAGGCGGAAGGGTATCGGTATTGGTGGCGGTGGCGAAAGGGTATCGGTATCGGTATCGGTGGCGGTATCGGTATCGGTGGCGGTGGCGGTCGTAGGGGCGAATCATGCCGGCGAATTCATTCGCCGCTATTCGCCCTTAGGCGAAAGGGTATCGGTATCGGTATCGGTATCGGTATCGGTATCGGTGGCGGTGGCGGTCGTAGTCGTAGGGGCGAATCATGCCGGCGAATTCATTCGCCGCTATTCGCCCCTAGCGAGTTCAGGTAGAATAAAGAGAGTGGTTGATACAAACGAAAGTCGGTGGTGACTGATATGCGAATTATCATTGTCGGTGCAGGATTGGCTGGGTTAGTCGCTGCCCGTGCATTGCAACAATTTGGTCACGAAATCACGATTCTCGAAGCAAGTGATGGTGTGGGTGGCCGCGTTCGTTCCGATGTGGTCGACGGGTTCACCCTCGACCGCGGCTTTCAAGTGTTGTTTGACGCCTACCCGGCAGTGCAACGTTGGTTGCCATTGGCCGAGCTCGATTTGTGTGCTTTTGACCCTGGTGCGGTGATATGTCGCCACGGGCAGACGTCGGTCTTGACCGATCCATTGCGTGATTTGCCGGCCAGCTGGGCTGCCATCTGGTCCAATGCCGCCACGCCTCTCGATAAATTACGCTTGTTGTTGTTGAGCCGGTCACTAACGCGCTGGAGCATTGCCCAGCTCCGCCAAGGCCCCGACACCAGCACCTTGAAGTATTTGCGCCGACGGGGATTTAGTGCGCGTGTGATTGAATGGTTTTTTGCGCCGTTTTATGGCGGTATTTTTCTTGATCGTAGTTTGGCCACCAGTGCCAAATGTTTTTTGTTTGATTTAAAAATGTTGGCCGAAGGGCGTACGGTCATCCCCGCCAAAGGCATGGGTGTGATCACCCAGCAATTGGCGAGTGGGCTGGCATCCGACCAAACTACCCTGCGCTACAATACGTCGGTGGCGGGCTTGGTGCACGAGGATACGCGGGTTGTCGGGGTACGCCTCAACGATGGGCAGGTACTCTTGGCCGATGCGGTGGTATTGGCCGTGCCAGCCCCAATCGCGCAACAACTCGCTGGGTTAGCGTTACCGAGTGAAGCCAAAGGCACCACCACCCTCTATTGGGAAGGTGATACTGCCCTCACGACCAATCGCAAACTCTGGCTCAACGCCAACGACGATGCCTTTGTCAACAACGCCTGCCAGCTCAGCGCAATCGCCCCCCACTATGCTCCCGCCGGCCGTCATCTGCTCAGCGCTAGTGTGTTGGGGGTGCCCGAATATAGCGACGATGAGTTTTATACCGCTGCCGAAGCCGATTTGCAACGCATGCTCGATTATGACCCCAACGCCCAACAGGCATTGAGTCGTTATCGTCGTCTGCGCATTTACCGCATTCCCTACGCCCAATTTGCCCAACCGCCCGGTATTCATCCCACCTTGCCGGCTAATCGTACCAGCCAAGCAGGATTGTATCTCGCCGGGGAATATACCGAAGCGAGTAGCATCAACGCTGCCATGATTAGTGGCGAAAAGGTGGCCAAAATCGTGCATCACGACCTGACTATCGCTTACTCACAGTAATTTTTGTTGCAAGGCAGCCACGGCGTGGGCGATATTGCGGTCGGGGAAGAAAAAGGCACTACCTACCACGACATCATCGACGCCAGCTTCAGCTGCCGTTGCGAGCGTGTCGAGCCCGATGCCGCCATCGACTTGGATGGCGGTGGCGAGGTGGTGACGGTCAATGAATTCGCGCAGTTGGCGGATTTTGGCGGTCGACTGGGGAATGTATTTTTGGCCACCAAACCCGGGATTGACGGTCATCACCAACACCGTATCGATTAATTCCACCACATCATAAATCGCACTGAGTGGCGTGGCTGGATTAATCGCCACCCCCACGTGCGCCCCTGTGGCCCGGATGAGCTGAATCGTGCGGTGTAAGTGGGGCGAGGCTTCGAGGTGCACGCTGATTTGATTGGCACCGGCCTGGGCAAAGGCCTCCACGTAGCGTTCGGGCTCGACAATCATCAAGTGACAATCGAGGTAGGCACTGGCCCCGAGGTGAGCACGCAGGGCCGCTACGACGGGCATCCCCATGGTAATATTGGGCACAAAACGTCCATCCATCACATCGACATGCAAGCGGTCGCCGCCCCCAGCCAAAGCTGCCTGGGCGTCAGTCCCCAAGGTGGCGAAATTGGCCGACAACAACGACGGACTCAGCCGAATTGGGCGATTTTGGGCATGATAGAGAAGCATATGCTGGCATTCCTTGTTGGTAAACAGTGCTTCTTTTATAACATGATTTCGTTCGCGTAGCGACGACGCCCAAAAAACGCCGCGTGCAACAATTGTTGCACGTGGCGTTTTGCCGAAAAGATTTATTGTGGCGTCAAGCGCAACGTATAGGCGGCTGACGGTGCCAGGTCAGCGGGGATGTCGATGGCGATGCCGTCGCCGACCCGCTGCCACGCCAAGGCTCCTTGGTGCCCTAGCAATGTCACGACGGTTTGGTCGGTGACGGGCATATCGGGGATGACGATGAGCCCAGTGGGGGTGCCGAGGATTGTGGCGTACAAGGTGTGGTCTTTGCGGGTAAAGCGCACGGACAGCCCATTATCGGTGGTTGCTTCGGCGCGTGTCCACGGCGTGGTGGCATAAATGGCTTCGCCATTGATTGCCAGCCACGCTCCCAGCGCCAGCAAGCGTTCCGCTTGGGCGGCGGGGATGGTGCCGTCGCCTTGTGGTCCCACGTTGATGAGCAAGTTACCGTTTTTGCTGACGATATCGATAAATGAGTGGATGAGTGCGACCGGCGACAACATTTCGGTGTCGGATTCGTTGCGATTGTATCCAAACGAATAACCCAGCCCGCGACATGATTCCCACTTGTCGGCCTGAATCGTATCAAACACGGCGTATTCGGGCGTGCGATAGTCGGCATGTGGTGGTTTGGGAGATGTTCCTTGGTTGATCTGAGCCATTTGGTCGGGGCTAGCTTGGGTGAAGCGGTCGTTGATGACTCCTTCAGGGACGGCGTTGTAGTAATCGGCAAACAAGGCTCCCACGTCAGAGCCCATCGGGTAGCCGATGTCGTTCCACATACAGGCGGGGCGATAGCGCCGGGTCAATTCGCGCCAGTGGGCATCAGCATAGGCCACGTATTCGGGGCTTTGGGGGATTGCCACAAACAAATCATTGATGTCTTGGATGACGTGCGGGTTAAACGTCCAATCTAACCCGCCCGAATAATAGAGCCCCATGGTCAAGCCTTGGGCGCGGACGGCGTCACTCAGGTCGCCCACCAAGTCGCGGGTGACTTGGTAATCGGGGATGAACGGGTTGGGTTGCTCACTCGGCCACAACAAAAATCCGTCGTGGTGTTTGGTGGTGAGTACCACGTATTTGGCACCAGCATTGGCAAACAACTCTGCCCAGGCTGCGGGGTCCCACTGTGCCGTACCGGCATTGAAGTCTGTGGCAAAGCCGGCATACGGCTTGTCGCCGTACTGTGCGGCATGGTAAGCGGCGGTGGCCCCGTT
>CALFIC010000112.1 GCA_937876225.1 uncultured Chloroflexota bacterium
TTATTCAACGAGGGTTCGCACTTTGCACTTCACGAACGCCTCGGTGCGATTTATTGTCAGCGTGATGGGGTGACGGGGGTGCATTTTGCGGTATGGGCACCAAGTGCTCGCGCCGTGCATGTGATTGGCGATTTCAACGGTTGGCAACGCGGTGTGACCACGTTGTACCCCCAAGGCGCCTCTGGGCTGTGGGCGAATTTCTTTGCCGATGTGCCGGTGGGTTGTTGTTATAAATACGCCATCGAAACCCAATCTGGCGACTGGCTCGAAAAAGCCGATCCTTGTGCGGCTGCTGCCGAATTTCGCCCCCGCACAGGCTCCGTCGTCACCGATTTGACCACCTATCAGTGGCACGACGATGCCTGGATGCAATCACGCCGGAGCTACGATGTCACGCATGCCCCCATGAGCATCTACGAGGTGCATTTGGGCTCGTGGATGCGCAATCCCGATGGCTCGTGGCTGGGCTATGCCGATGCCGCCCGCAAATTGGCCGATTATTTAGTGGCGATGAATTATACCCACGTCGAATTATTGCCGATTATGGAATATCCCTACGATGGCTCGTGGGGCTATCAGACCGTCGGTTTGTATGCCCCCACTAGTCGCTTTGGTACGCCCCACGACTTCATGGGGTTTGTCGATTATCTGCACCAAAAAGGCATCGGGATTATCCTCGACTGGGTACCGTCGCATTTCGCCGTCGATGCCCACGGTTTGGCACTATTTGATGGCACGCATTTGTATGAGCATTCTGACCCTCGTCAAGGCTATCACCCAGACTGGGGTAGCTATATTTTTAATTATGGCCGTCATGAAGTGCGGAGCTTTTTGATTAGTAGTGCGATTTCTTGGATCGAGCGCTATCACATTGACGGGTTGCGGGTCGATGCAGTGGCTTCGATGCTCTACCTCGATTATTCCCGCAAGGCCGGCGAGTGGATTCCCAATGCCTATGGGGGCCGGGAAAACATCGACGCCATCGTGTTGTTGCGCCGCCTCAATGACCAAGTGCGCTATGCCTACCCAGGGGTGGTCATGATTGCCGAAGAATCGACGGCCTGGCCCATGGTGTCGCGCCCGACGGACATCGGCGGGCTGGGCTTTGCGATGAAGTGGGATATGGGCTGGATGCACGATACCCTGAAGTATCTGAGCAACGACCCCGTGCATCGCCGCTTCCACCACAACAATTTGACCTTCCGGTCGCTCTATTCGGCCAGTGAGCAATTCACCTTGGCGTTATCGCATGACGAGGTCGTCCATGGCAAAGGCGCCTTGCTCGCCAAAATGCCCGGCGATCGCTGGCAACAGTTTGCCAATCTGCGTGCATTGTATGGCTATATGTATGCTCAATCTGGCAAAAAACTACTCTTTATGGGTGGGGAAATTGGCCAGTGGCGTGAATGGTCGTACGAACGCGAACTCGATTGGTTTGTACTCGAAGATCCCATGCACCGTGGCATCAATGCCTTGGTGCGTGATTTGAATCATTTGCATATTGTTGAGCCTGCCTTGCATCAGCTCGATTTCGATCCGTGGGGCTTCCATTGGATAGCCTGTGACGATGCCGACCAAAGCGTCGTGATTGCCTTGCGTCGCGGTGGCGCTGGGGTGCGCAATGTGGCGGTATGGTGCAACTTTACGCCGGTACCACGCCACCATTACCGGATCGGCTTGCCCCATGGTGGTACCTGGCAGGTAATCCTCAATAGCGACGATAGTCAATACGGTGGGAGCGGCATGCGTGCGGATATCGTTGTCGAAGCCGTGCCGTGCCACGGCATGCCCTATTCGGCAATCGTCAATATGCCGCCATTGGCGGTGGTGTATATTGCGCCAGTGGTGCAATAATAGGTTGCAAATCATCAATTCTTACCCCTGGTTGGGTTACCATAGGATGCGATAGTGACACGATTTGTTTGTGTGCATGGGCACTTTTATCAACCCCCCCGTGAAAACCCGTGGCTCGATGCGATTGACCTCCAACCAAGCGCCGCCCCGTATCACGATTGGAATGCCCGGATTACGGCTGAATGCTACGCCCCTAACACGGCGGCGCGTATCCTCGATGAACAAGGGCGCATCCAACATATCATCAACAACTATGCCTGGATGAGTTTCAATGTCGGTCCCACACTCATGCGCTGGCTGGCCCAAGCCGAGCCAGTGGCCTATGCCGGTATTTTGGCGGCAGACAAAGAAGGCCAAGCGCGCTTTGGTGGCCATGGCCCGGCCATCGGTCAAGCCTACGGCCACATCATCATGCCGCTAGCCACCCCCCGCGACCGCCGTACCCAAGTGGCCTGGGGCGTGGCCGACTTCCATCATCATTTTGGCCGTGATCCGGAGGGGATGTGGCTCCCCGAGGCGGCGGTGTGTACCGATTCACTCGAAGCCTTGGCCGAATACGGCGTGCGCTATACAGTATTGGCCCCCCACCAAGCCGCCCGATTTCGTGCCCTCGGTACGGACGAATGGCAGGATGTAGCGGGGACGGGGATTGACACCACCGTGCCGTACCGCGTGAATTTGCCGTCAGGTCGCCAAATTGCGATTTTTTTCTACAATGGCTCCGTATCACAATCCATCGCCTTCCAAGGGCTCCTCAATAGTGGTGAATCCTTGGCGCAAGCCTTGCTCGGGAATGTGTCGGCTGATACCACCACCCCGCGACTCGCACACGTCGCCACCGATGGTGAAACCTACGGCCACCACCATCGCCATGGCGAAATGGCGCTGGCCTATGCCTTGCACCACATCCACGACACCGGCCTGGCCCGGATTACCGTATATGGCGAGTTTTTGGCGTTGTGCCCCCCCCAACACGAAGTGCAAATCGTCGAGCAAAGTTCGTGGAGTTGTGCCCACGGCGTCGAACGCTGGCGCAGTGATTGTGGCTGCCATACCGGTGGCGCTTTGGGTTGGAATCAAGCCTGGCGCGGTCCACTCCGGCATGCCCTCGAATGGGCCCGGACTGCGGTTGATGCTGAGTGGGAAAAAACCGCCGCCCGGGTCTTTGCCAACCCATGGCAAGCCCGTGACGCCTATATCGAGATCATCAATGATCCTAGTGACGCCACGGTCAAACGATTTTTGACCAAACATGCCCGCAACAACCAGCGTTGGCCGGCCTTGGCACTGCTCGAACTCCAACGGCAGTTGATGCAGAGCTTTACCAGCTGTGCCTGGTTTTTTAATGATCCCAGTGGCATCGAAACCATCCAAGTGCTCCGTTATGCCGCCCGTATGATGCAACTAGCCAAACAGACCCTAAAGCTCGACCTCGAAGAAGGCTTCCACGAACAACTCGAGCAGGTCGTCAGCAATACGGGGGTGACTGTGGCCGAGTTGTATACCCAACAAGTGCAACCACTCACTGTCACCCTCGCGGATATCTGTGCTCACGACGCCTTGACGGCCTTGTTCCTCGACACACCACCGGCGGATGTGGTCTATCTGCATCATGTGACGCGTCAGAAACAACAACGCTGGACGCTCGATAAACTTCAAGTGGTGATTGGTGTATCTGAGGTGACGGCGTTGTTGACGGGTGAACAAGCCCAATTTGTCTATGGCGTGGTATTGATGGGTGAGCAGGTGTTGGCTGGTGGGGTGCGTCCCGAACCTGAGCGTTACCAACGCCTCCAAAAAAGTATTTCAGACGCGATAAAGCATCACGACCAAGATGCGTTGCTCCAAGCGATGCATAGTGAGCTGGGGCGCTTTGATTATTCGTTGCGCTCGATTTTCCGTGATGAGCAACGCACGATTTTGACTAGCATGTTACGTGGTGTGGTGGACAGTGTGGCGCAACAATATCATCAACTATATGCTGAACACGCCAATTTGATGCGATTTCTACAACGAATGACGGTGCCATTACCCCCCGAATTACAAATGCCCGCAGCCATGGCCGTCCATGCCGATATTCGCGCAGCATTGCGCCAGACGCCGGTCGATACCGCACAATTACAATCGGTACTCCAAGTGGCAACACAGTCGGGTGTGGTACTCGACAAAGCGCTGTTGGCCTATGAATACACGCAAACTCTCCACCACCTCGCCGCACAATTGGTCGAAACTCCGTGCCACGCAGATTTATTACAAACCATGATCGATGTGGCTGACATTGCCCAAGGGATTGATGTCGATATGTGGATGGTACAAAACAACTATAATGTGGTATGGCAACGCGACTATGCCTTGATGTGCAAGTCGGCGGCGCAAGGGAATAGTGAATCAACCACCTGGGTGGCTGAATTCCGGCGCTTGGGGAGCCAACTCAACATGGCCATTGTGGCGACTGAGTAATTCTATGTGTGAAAAATCAGGCTCGTGACACGCTGAACCTGCGTTGCGGTGGCACGATGCCCGGTGATGGTGAATGGAGCAATCAGCAAAGAAAGGCTGTGCAATGACGAGTCCACTAGTGATTCATGGCGCCATGCGCCCCGGCTATGATGCCATGTTGACGCCAGAAGCGTTGGCATTTGTGGCCGAATTGGTCGAACGATTTGAGCCCCGTCGCCAAGAATTATTGGCGCGCCGTCAGCAACGCTGGGATGAGCTCAAAGCAGGGCGCTTGCCTGATTTTGATCCCGCGACTGCCCATATCCGTTCGGGGTTGTGGCGCGTCGTGCCACCAGCGGCCGACTTCCGCAATCGCCGTACCGAAATCACCGGCCCTGTTGATCGCAAAATGGTCATCAACGCCCTCAATTCGGGTGCCAATGTCTTTATGGCCGACTTCGAAGATGCCAATGCCCCCTTGTGGGACAACGTCGTCCAAGGCCAAATCAACCTGCGTGATGCCATTCACCGCACCATCGAACTGGTTTCTGATGGCAAAACCTACCGCCTCAACGACAAAACTGCGGTGCTCGCAGTGCGCGCACGCGGCTGGCATCTCGACGAAAAGCACGTGACCTACAACGGTCAACCGATTTCGGGAGGTATGTTTGACTTCGGGCTCTACTTCTTCCATAACGCCCAAGAACTCCTCGCCCGTGGCAGTGGTCCTTATTTTTATCTGCCTAAATTGCAACACCACCTCGAAGCGCGTTTGTGGAACGACATTTTTGTCTATGCCCAAGACCGCCTCAACATCGCCCAAGGCTCGATTCGCGCCACGGTACTAATTGAGCACATTTTGGCGGCCTTCGAGATGGACGAAATCTTGTATGAATTGCGTAACCACTCTAGTGGCCTCAATCATGGTCGCTGGGATTACATCTATAGCTTCATCAAAGCCTTCAACCACCGCGACGACTTTGTCTTGCCCGATCGCGCCCAAGTCACCATGGGGGTGCACTTTTTGCGCTCGGCAGCCGAATTAGTGGCGGCGACCTGTCACCGCCGTGGTGCCCATGCCATGGGTGGCATGTCGGCGATTATCCCTCGCCGTGATGACATCGAAGCCAACGAACGGGCACTGGTGAATGTGCGCGCCGACAAACAACGCGAAGCCCAACAAGGCTTCGACGGGGCGTGGGTGGCACACCCCGGTTTGGTACCTGCGGTGCAAGAAGTTTTTAACAATGCCTTTAGTGGTGACAATCAAATTGCCCAAGTCCCCAATGTCACGATTACGGCGGCTGATTTGCTCAAAATTCCTACCGGCGATATTACCGAAGCAGGTATGCGCAACAACATCAGTGTGGCGTTGCAATACATCGAAGCCTGGTTTGGTGGGCGTGGTGCGGTGGCAATTAATTACTTGATGGAAGACGTCGCCACTGCCGAAATTTCGCGGTCACAGATCTGGCAATGGATCCACCATCATGCCACCCTCGTAGACGGTCGTCCGGTAACGGCCGAATTGTATGCCCAGATTCGTGACGAAGAAGTGGCCAAACTACAAGAACGCTTGGCCGGCCCACGGCTCGACCAAGCGATTGCACTCCTCGATGTGTTGGTGTTGAGTCCTGAGTTCGTCGAATTTTTGACGGTGCCCGGCTACCAACAAATGAGTTAACCTGGTACGTCACGCAAGACGCACGCAATGGTATGGAATTACCGTTGCGTGCGTCTTTTTTGGATGATGCGAAAGGGGGATAACAGCAAATTGATGAGCCAAGAAATACTGATGGTGATGATATAACAGAGCCAGCGAAATGGTTTTAACATACCATATACTGGTTGTTTGAGAAATGTGCGTGACACGATGAGTGTTCCCAGTATAATCCCTGCCGAAATCGCAAATTGTTGCATTTCGTTGAGGTGCACACCAAACACGTCTTTGATGAGTAATTCGCCACCAATGGCAAATAACAACAAAAAAGCGCTACTTTCGAAGGCTGCTTCCCAGCTAATCAAGCGACTAAACAGCACAGCCGCAAAGCGCATCAAGATAATCCCGATGGCCACACCCAGCATCACCACCCAGATTTTGTCTGACAGGGCGACGGCAGCAATCACGTTGTCGATACTGAAAATTAAGTCGGTGAATTCGAGCACGGCAACCGTAACCCAGAATCCCCGCACCGGTTTGGGGTCATCGTTGCCGGCGTGGCCATCTTCACCCGCTTTGTCGTACTTTTCGCCGAAGTAGTGAATCCCTAAATAGACCAAATAAACAGATCCGGCGATACGAAGCCACGGCACCGTGATAATCCAAGCGGCGAGGATTAACATAATCCCACGTAGTACATACCCCAGCACCAAGCCAACCTTGAGTGCGGCAGTGCGTTGAGTGCCGAGCACACGATGACTCCAATGACTCATGAAGTGGAGCCATTTGGGCCACGGCACGGGATGATTGTTGGGGAGGGTGCTGACAATTGCGCCGAGGACGGCAGCATTATCAATCGAAAGGATACCTTCGAGGAAGATGAGTTGCGCTATGATAGTGATAAGTGCAATATCCATGTGGTGCCTTTCAAATTACTCTATAATATTACACGATGCGTGGCTACACTGTGGTTGCACACGCGGGGCTTTTTTGTGTGGTTGCGTCTGCACAACCAGGAAGGAACGTGCAAATGGCGGTAGTAGCGGTACTCGGCGCTCAATGGGGCGACGAAGGTAAGGGTCATATCGTTGATATTTTGGCGGCACGCGCCACCACCGTCGTGCGCTATGGCGGCGGGAATAACGCCGGCCATACGGTAGTAAATCGTCATGGGACGTTTAAATTGCATATGGTGCCGGCGGGAATTTTTGAGCCAACCACCCTCAATATTGTGGGCAATGGCACGGTCATCGACCCCAAAGACTTCATTGCCGAGCTTGATGGCTTGATGCAACGGGGAATTGATGTATCAAACGTGCGCATTAGTGACCGCGCCCACGTCGTGATGCCCTATCACGTGCTCCAAGACAGACTCGACGAACAATTGCGCGGCGATGCCAAAATCGGCACTACTGGGCGAGGCATTGGCCCAGCCTATGCTGACAAAATGTCACGGATTGGGATTCGTATGGCCGATTTGACCAATCCTGACATGTTGCGCCAGCGCTTGAGTGCTGTGCTATCCATCAAAAATCGCTTGTTTACCACCTATTACGCCAGCGAGCCGTTTGATCTAGAGGCTCTCTACAACGAATATTTGGCCTATGGTCAGCGTTTGGCTGCCCATATCACCGACGTTTATCCCGCAGTTCAGCGCGCAATCAGTGGTCACGAGGCCGTATTGCTCGAAGGCGCCCAAGGGATTTTGCTCGACATCGACCATGGCACCTACCCCTTTGTGACGTCGTCGTTGCCGGGCATCGCCGGTGCTTGTCAAGGCGCCGGGATTGCCCCCAATGCCATCGATCACGTGATGGGAGTGTTTAAAGCCTATGCCACCCGGGTTGGGTCGGGGCCATTCCCCAGCGAGGTCGATGGTGCCGCCGCCGATGCCTTGCGCCAAATGGGCAAGCCATGGGCCGAGGTGGGGACCACCACCGGGCGCTTGCGCCGCGTTGGTTGGTTTGATGCCGTGGCAGCCCGCTATGCCGTCAACCTCAATGGGATTGATTTGTTAACGATTACCAAACTCGATGTGCTCGACGAACTCGCCGAAATAGCGATTTGTGTGGGCTATCGCTTGCGTGGCGAGGTCATCGACCACCCACCCACCCAACCCGAGGATTATGCCTTGGTCGAGCCCATCTACGAAACGATGCCCGGTTGGTTGACGCCAACGCCCGATGCCCGCAGTTGGGACGATCTGCCGGCTGCTGCGCAGGCCTATGTACAGCGCTTGGCAGAATTGTGTGCCGCGAAAGTAGCGATTATTTCGGTAGGCCCTGGCCACGAACAAATCATCGAAATTATTCCCGTGCTCTAGAGTGTATAAAAATCCCCCTGTTGCATTGGAAATCATGCAACAGGGGGATTTTATGTGGTGCGCTTAGCGCAGGCTGGCGATTTTTTCTTTGAGGACGGCAGCAGAAGGCTCTACCAACATTGAGCCATCGGGGAATACGATGGTGGGGACGACTTGGTTGCCGCCATTGAGTTTGACGACCAATTCGCGGGCACTTTCGTCTTTTTCAATGTCGATTTCGGTGTAGGCGATGTGCTCTTCATTGAAAACCCGCTTGGCGGTGCGGCAATCTGGGCACCATGTGGTGCTGTACATCATAATTCCGTTGCTCATATCAACTCCTAAAGTACAAATTAACACATTGGTATTATACTCAGATTATCGTTTTTTTATATTGGAATAGTATAAATAATCTGATAGAGGAATTGCCCACGATGATGGCACCATCACCTGCGATTATTGCCATGCTTATGGCACGAATCAACCCAATTACGACGCTCCTCGATGCGCAAAACGTCGTGTGGCGCATCGTGGGTGGGGCGGTGCGTGATGCAGTGTGTGGGGTGATTGCCCGCGAAATCGATATCGAAGTGGTATATGCAGACATCACGGAAGTCAATACATGGATTGTGGCAGTTTATCCGCAGGCGTTGATTGTAGGCCACGAAAAACCAATTATTCGCCTGCATTTGCACGATGACTGGATTGATATCAGTGTCACCACTATGGCTGACTTCCATCACGCTGCCTTAGCACGTGATATCACCATGAATGCCATGATGATTGATGTGGCCGGTCAATTTGTTGACCCGTGTGCTGGCGTGGCAGACATGCAGGCTGGGGTATTGCGTCATTGTAGCGCGGCCTTTGCCGATGACCCATTGCGGGTGCTCCGGCTGATGCGTTTTGCTGGGCAATACGGTTTCGTGGTCGCACCCGAAACGGCTGTTCAAGCACAGGCCTTGCGCCCACAAGCCGCCAGTTTGACCCGCGAACGTGTTTGGCTCGAATGGCAACAATGGGCACTCCGTAGCCAGCATCCTCGGGCTGGATTACAAGCGTTGCGCCAGTGTGGCTGGCTCGACTATTACCCCATGTTGCTGGCACTCGTCGATTGTCCCCAAGACCCTACTTATCATCCCGAAGGGGATGTGTGGGAACACACCTTGTGGGTGTGCAATGCGGCTGTTGGGCTATCTGTCGACCTTGATGATGAACAACGTATTATCGTGATGCTGGCGGCGCTCTGTCATGATTTGGGCAAGCCAGCAACCACGAGTCGTAACGAGGCAGGGCGGATTGTCAGCCCTGGGCATGCCGAAGCCGGTGACATCCCTACGCGCGAATTTTTGGCGCTCATCAATGCTCCTGAGCGCTACGTGGCTCCGGTGACGGCCTTGGTGCGTGAGCATATGGCCGGCGTGAGTGGTGGTCAGCCCACGCCACGCATGGTGCGCCGTTTGGCGCAACGCTTGGCACCGGCCACCATCGATTTGTGGGGCCGGATTACTGGCGCCGATGGTGGCGGGCGTCCGCCCTTGTCGGCAGTTAATTCGGGTACCGCTTGTGTGGCGCTGGCACAATCACTCGGTGTGGTGCTGGGCAAGCCGACCGCCTTGGTGCGTGGTGGCGATATCATGCAACTCGGTGTCCTCCCAGGCCCCCAAATCGGCGAGTGGTTGCAACGGGCGTATGACGCCCAACTCGATGGTGTGTTTACCACGCGCGAACAAGCGCTCGCATGGCTCCACGAAACGTGGTATACCGCTACATGAAGATATATTGAAAAAGAGTGGAGCCACGACATGAATACTCCCCTAGCACCGTTAGGTGTGGTTCCGCGATTTGTGACGTGGCGTGGTCACCAGATTGCATTGCACGAGGCCGGCCAAGGTCCGGTGGTGTTGTTAGTGCATAGTATCAATGCGGCGGCGTCGTGTTACGAGATGCGCGCCCCCTTTCGGCTGTTAGCTGCGCAATATCGCGTGGTTGCCATTGATTTGTTGGGGTTTGGTGATTCTGATCGTCCCCAAATGTATTACACGGCCGAACTGTATAGCGCCTTGATTGGCGATATTGCCCAGATGCTCGGTGGCAATGTCCATCTCGTCGCAGTGTCGTTGAGTAGCGCCTATGCCTTCACCGCCGCAGCACAACATCCCACGGCGATTCAATCGCTGACGGTGGTCTGCCCTACCGGCATCCAAGACTTGGTTACGCCACAGCCCGTTGGTCGGCTCTATCGCACATTTGCCAGTGGATTTGGCGGATTGTTGTTTGCGGGATTGGTAAGTCGATCGAGTTTGGGTTATTTTTTGCGCTCGATGGCGTATGTCGACCCCGCCGCCTGTGATAGTGCCATGATCGACGCCTGTTGGCGATCGGGGCAACGACCAGGTGCCCGCTGGGCGCCGATTTGTTTTGTGAGTGGGTTGTTGAATTGCGATGTGCGTGCGGTATTGCCGTTGGTGCGGCAGCCGGTGTTGATTGTGTGGGGTGATGGCGCCATGACCACCCCGGTGAGTCGGATGCCCCAATTTGTGGCGGCACTGCCCCAGGCACAAACTGCAGTGTTTACTGCCGGCATGGCGGTCCAAGATGAATGCCCGACGCAATTTAGCGATGCGGTGCAACGGTTTTTGCAACACATTGGCACGCCAAATGAGTCGCCGGTAGAGTAATTCTTTTTTGTCAAAAAATATTGCCAAATCACGTGCAGTGATGGTTATGTTGGTGATGAAGTTTTTGCAGTATGATGCATTGCAGTAGGGTTTATTTGGAATGAAAGGGTTTGGTATGAGTAATGACACTCCCCAGCAACCGCTACGGATTGTAGCCTTCAATGTGATGCCGTTTGCGTACCGTGTGGTGTCGATGTGGGCCCAGCGCCACAACCACCAATTGGTGTCGTTGATTACGACACCGGGACCTTCGACCCGCCGCAACACGTCGTACCGCGAAATCATCGCTCAGCTCCCTCCCAATCAAGAGGTGCTGATTACGACGCGGGTCAAAAAAATCGTCCCGTACTTGACGTCATTGGCCCCCGATTTCATTATTTCGTTTACCTTCCCCTATTTGTTGCCCCCCGAAGTATTGGCAGTGCCTCGTTTGGGTGCGGTGAATCTGCATCCTACGAAGCTTCCGGCATACCGCGGTCCCAACCCCTTGCGCCCGATTTATGATGGGGTGTCAGAATTTGCCGCCACGTTGCATTGGACCGATGGGGAATTTGATACTGGTGCTATCCTTAGTCAACTCACTCGCCCAATTCCGACAGAAGTAACCGCCGAGCAGCTTGGCATGGGCTTGTTTGAAGTGTCGGCCGCTACCCTCGAAGTAGGTATGGAACGCGCTATTGCTGGCGATAAAGGAACGCCCCAACCGACCGAAGGCGCCTCGTACGCAGCCCAATTTGGCACTGACGACGAGCAATTGGGCTGGGATGTGTCAGCGCCGTTATTCCAACGGCGGGTATTGGCATTGATGATTGTTGGGCATCCAGCCAAGGTCGTCATCGATGGCACGTCCTATGTCGTCCAGCAGGTCCAAGTCGTGCCAGATGCGCTCCACGCCACCCCTGGCCAAGTCCTCGCCCGGAGCGACAATAGTTGGACGGTGGCGGTGGCTGATGGCGCCGTGACAGTGGTATTGGCGGCGGCGGCATAATTGCGGTACAGTAATTGATAGATACAGCGTGATTCCCGTGTACGGTGTAGCCGTATGCGGGAATCGTCACACAAGGAGGGTTTCATGGCGCTCCCAACCAATATGCAGGCCTTGCGCCTTGAATCCTTTGATGGTCCCGAGGGATTGTTTGTGCGTGAGGTGGCTGTGCCGACGCCACGGGCCGGGCAGGTGTTAGTAAAAATGCGGACGGCGGCAGTCAACCCATCCGACTTGATGTTTTTGCGTGGCCGCTACGGTGTGCGCCGCGAACCACCCACCACCCCCGGCTTCGAAGGGTGTGGCGTGGTGGTGGCGTCCGGCTCGGGGTTTGGCCAAATGCTGATTGGGCGGCGGGTGTCGTGTGCGGCGCAGGGCGAATTTGGCACCTGGGCTGAATACACCATTGCATCGGCCACGAGCTGCTTCCCGCTCCGCAATGCCGTCAATGATGACCAAGGGGCCATGATGCTGGTCAATCCCCTCACCGCTTGGGCCATGCTTGATACGGCCCAGCGGGCTGGGCACCGGGGTGTGGTCATCAATGCCGCCAATAGTGCATTGGGGCGCATGATTATTCGGGTCGCGGCAGTCCGTGGCATGCCAACTATCGCCATTGTGCGGAGTAACACCTATGTGGCCGAATTAACGGCCTTGGGGGCGACACAGGTATTGGTGAGTAGCGAGGCGGATTTTGGGCAACAGTTGCGTGATGCCAGCCAACGTCTCAAGGCCACCATGGCCTTTGATGCAATTGCTGGCGCCCAGACCGGTGAATTGCTCAATGCCATGCCCCGTGGCGCTCATGTGTTGGTATATGGCGCGTTGTCGCTGGCCCCCGTGCAAGTCGATGTGGGGACGTTGTTGTTTGGTCAGCGTCGCGTGGAAGGGTTTTGGCTGTCGGAATGGATTGCCAAATACGGTATGCGTCGGGTCATCCCGGCCATGATCGAACTGCAAACCCGATTATTGCCCGCTATCGAAACAACCCCCATCGGGCATTATGGCTTTGCTGATGCCGCTGCCGGCATTCGGGCCTACCAAGACAACATGGGTGCTGGCAAGATTATTTTGCAACTGGGATCCTAACACCAGAAACCGCCTCGTACCATGCGGTACGGGGCGGTTTTTTATACTGTTTTTATACGCGGTAGGTGCTCGGGCGGCGGTTGGCCAGGGAGGGGACGCTTTTGCGCAAGCGCTCGAGCTCGGCCATGTCGAGGGTGGCTACGACCACTCCTTCACCATCGGGTGCTTGGGCGATGACGGTACCCCAAGGATTGATAATCATGCTCCGGCCGTAGCACTGTCGTCCCACGGGGTGCTCGCCCCATTGAGCCGGGGCGATGATATAGCACTGATTTTCGATGGCGCGGGCCCGCAACAACACTTCCCAGTGATCTTTGCCGGTAAAGGCGGTAAAGGCTGCCGGCACCGCGATAATTTTGGCACCTGCTAGGGCCAAGGTGCGGTAGAGCTCGGGGAAGCGCATGTCGTAGCAGATGGTCAGCCCGAGGGTGATGCCGTCGACGTCGGTGGTGACGACCTCGGTGCCGGGCAAATAGGTGTCTGATTCACGGTAGCTCCCTGGGGCAATATCGACATCAAAAAGATGGATTTTGCGGTAGGTGGCGACTTGTTGGCCTTGGGGGTTGAACATGATGGTGGTGTTGTAGTCTTTGCCTTGGCCGGTTTGTTCGATAATTGAGCCACCATGCAACCAAATGCCGTGGCGTTTGGCGGCAGCGGCAAAGGCCTGGGCTGTTTCGCCAGTGAGGCTTTCGGCGTTGGCGGCATGATGCTCTTTGCGCCCCAAAAAGGTCACACATTCGGGTAGTGCCACCAGTTGCGCCCCTTGGGCCACGGCTTGGTCAATCAGCTCGATGGCGCGGGCCACGTTGCGTTGGCGATCTTCTTGCGAATTGATTTGGACGAGTCCTACCCGCATGGTTATGCTCCTTTTATCCACACATTATCCACAATACATCCCGAAAACTAGTCATCACCCGCCACAAATGTCAGCCGATCAAGCCGGACGGGCAGGGTGACAGTGGTACCGACGGCTGGTGCACGGTGTTGAGGCATATCATAATCGAATTGGGCGTCTCCTGCCACACTGCGTATACGTACCCGTTGCCACGGGGCCCGCAAAAAACTAGCGGTTACGACGCCATGGAGGTGCGCTACTAGCGCATTAGGGTCGAGCATCATCCCTGCATCTGCAGGAATAAGGAGTCGGGCAGCTGTTTTTGGTGCAGTGATAGCGATGCCACCAAATGCCGTCATAATCCCTTCATTGGTCGCGGTATACGCCACACTATGGGGCATCCCTAGTAATCCTGCCACAAATTGACTTTGGGGATCATTGTAGAGGGTGGCGACGGGGCCTTGCCGCACAATCCGTCCTGCCCGCATTACCAACATGTCACTGGCAATTTGGCAGGCTTCGTTGGCATCGTGGGTCACATAGATGGCGGCGACCCCTTCGCGGGCCAGCCACTGCGGTAATTCGTCGAGCAGGTGATCGCGCAGGCTACGGTCGAGTGAGGCAAACGGCTCATCGAGCAATAACAGGCGGGGTCTAGGGGCAAGACTGCGGGCTAGCGCCACCCGTTGCCGTTCGCCACCCGATAATTGGTCGGGGTAGCGCTGTGCCAAATGGGGCAGTCCTACCAACTGCAACAGCGAATCTACTCGTGCGGCGATAGTTGCTCTGGGCTGACCATGGAGCCCATAGCCGATATTGGCTGCCACAGTCAGGTGTGGGAAGAGGGCATGGTCTTGGAACATCAAGCCGATGCGGCGTTGATGCGCTGGTTGTTGGGTGATATCGACACCGTCATAACTAATTGTGCCACGATGCCCTGGCTCAAGTCCCGCAATAATCCGTAGCAAGGTGCTTTTGCCACATCCCGATGGGCCAATGATGGCGATGCGTTGGGCAGGGTGCACTGTGAAATGACAATCAATCACGGCAGGGGTTTTATTGTATGTATACCCAATATTGGCGAGCGTGAGCATGCTGATTCTCAAAAAAGGAAGGTACGCTGATTAGTATAGCCGATTCCTCCTTATTCCTTCCTACTTCCTACGGCACGTACAGACGCAGCAGGCTGCGTCTCTACTTCCTACGCACGTACAGACGCAGCAGGCTGCGTCTCTACTTCCTCAATGGTATAATGCACCCAATCAAATGATGTGAGAATTTACGTGTAATTTGCGCTGGGTATTGATAAATCATCGTGCGTGGCGTTGCGCCTGTGTTGTTCTAGGGGAATCTTCCGAATCACCACAAAGGAATGCGTATGATTGCACTCTGGCAACGTCGCTGGTTATGGCTCAGTTTATTAATCGCCATCGTGATGCGGATATTTGTATGGGTAGTGTTGCCGCGCAATGGCTGGATTTCGGACGAAGGCGAATACCTGTCTGCCGCTACCTGGCTCAGCTACGGACGTGGGTTTGCCTGGTATCTCGATTTTCTCTGGACGCGAGCGCCGCTCTATCCGTTATTTGTCGCTGCCCATTTGCGCGTCGGTGGCAATGAATATTGGGTCTTTTTTAGCCAAATGCTGTTGTCGTTGCTCCATATCGTGTTGGTGCGTGCGATTGCCAAACGCTTATACCCCATTCAATCTGCCGTCGCCGATATGGCTGGTTTGATTACGGCTTTGGCGTTACCACTGGCTGTTTTTGCTATGACGGTGTTGTCCGAAACGCTTTTCCTGACCTTTTTTCTTATCATTTTGTGGTTGGCACTGGGCTTTCAAATCGCCATTCCAAGTCTCTGGCGGGCCGCCTTGATTGGGATATTCTTGGCATTGGCTACCCTCACCCGCGGCATCATGCTGGCGTTTGTGCCGTTTGTGGCGGTGTGGATGTGTTGGGGTGGGTCACGGTTGCCACCCGAATATTTTCGCAAACGGGTGCATGCCGTCATCGCCATGCTCATCTGCTATTTTGCGTTACTCATGCCGTGGAGTTGGTATGCGTCGCGGACGTTTGGGGGCAGTGTCTTGGTTGACACCAGTGCTGCCTACAACACGTTGCTGACTGCCCAGACGACCGTGTATGGCGACCAAAGCGGGGCCGCTCTCGAAGGGTATGTCGGCGCATTAATGTCTGATCGAGTCATACCGCCTACGACGACCTGTGCTCCTCACCCCGGTCCCCAAGCCACGGCGGCAGCCCGCCAACAAGCCATGATGCGTGAGGCAGTCTGTCTGATTACGACGCATCCTGGCGCATTTGTGGCGCGAGTTCCGGCACAATTCGTCGATTTCTGGCAAATTCATTATGCCAGCGCCGAACGTTTCACCAAAGGCTTTACGTTAGGCACAGTACCGCCGAGTTATATCACGGCAGTATTGCTATTTGATGACCTCTGGTACATCCTCGTACTCATCCCTGCCATTGTGGGATTGTGGGTGTTGCGCCGTGATGGTGCCACCCGGAGCCAGCACGAATTATTCTTGGTGTGGTTTGGTTTGCCGGTCATCATCGGCGTGGTTTTTTTCAGCATTACGCGCTTTCGGATTATTTTGTTGCCCCTCATGAGTATTACTGCTGCTGCTACGCTGGTATTTTTATTACAAAAACGCTGGCGCGAATTATTGCAACCGTTACCGGGGCTGGTTATCGCTAGCGCACTCGTGATCTGGTCGTTAGCCGCCACACCCCTCGCCAATATGAGCACTGCGGTGCCGTCGTCGTTTTTTGGACCATCACCGTCGGTCCTGTTTTGTCTCGATTTAGCCCAAAAGGCCGTGCAATTGCAGGTCAACAGTGTTGATTTTTTGCGGATGTTGTATGTCAATCCCTGGACGATGCCCATCCCTACCCCACTGCCCGCACCCCTCGATGCCCTAGCGCCGGCCTTGCAAGCCGATTGGCGTGGTGATGCCGCCCAAACGTTGGCGTTGTTGTCGAATAATACAAGTATCGAAGCACAAGTCATCCGCGCTGACATCGCCCGCACCAAGGGTGATTTGGCCGGTGCCAAAGCGTTATTTGGCACCCAAGCCATCGATCAACGCAATCCCGTCGAATGGGCCTGGCTGTGGTTACATCCGGCACCGACGACGACCATCGATGTGGGGAGTGACCTCGACATCGGCTATATCCGGGGTTGTTATTTGGGTGAAGGTGACGCCCAACTCGACGCCAATTTCCGCTGGTGTAGTAGTGGCATGCAGTTGCGCTTCCCCCAGGCAGCCAATGGGTTTGTGCAACGCTTGCAGTTGCGTGTCGATGCCCGTGGTTGGCCAGCAGATGTACGACTCAACGCCCCAATCGAAGTCTGGCTCGATAATCAATTGCTTGGCACTTTTGCCGCTAATACTCCCACCCTGCGCACGGAGCAATTCGATTTGCCCGTATTGCCCGTGGGTGGCGATATTGTGATTACCTTACGTGGCCCGGCGTTTGTGCCCGATGCCAACGACTACCGCAACCAAACCGGCAGTCAGGCTGGCCAGATGCGCCGCCTGATGGTGCGCCTCGATTGGGCCAAAGTCGAATAACGGTATAATATGACAAATTGTTCGAAAGGATTATTCGTATGACTGCCCAACAAGTGCCGACCCGTAGCGAAGCCAATGCCACCGATACCTGGGATCTGACCCTGATGTACGCCGATGATGCCGCCTGGGAACGTGAACTGGGTGCCGTTGATACCCTCATCGCCGTCCTCGTGGCGCATCAAGGCAATGTGGGTACCAGCGCCGATACCGTCGTTGCCACCATCCAGGCTCGCGAAGCCTTGATGAAAACGGCCCACCAACTCTATATCTATGCCCACTGCCGCTATGATTCAGACTCGGGTGACGCCGCCGGCCAAGGCTTGTCTGCCCGCGCCCAAGCCATGGTCGCCAAAGCCCAAGCCGCCACCGCCTTTGTCGAGCCCGAAGTCCTCGCCGTCGCCGAACCCACCCTGCGGGAATGGATTGCGACGCACCCCGTATTGTCCCAATACGCTTACTACCTCGATGTGCTGTTGCGCAACCGCAGTCATACGCGCTCGGCTGAAGTCGAAGAAGTTCTGGCGCAAATGGGTGAACTGGCCGGTGCGCCGTCCAGCATCTTTGGCGTGCTCAACAACACCGACATGGAATTCGGCACCATCCAAGACGAAGAAGGCAACGACGTCGCTTTGTCGCATGGGCGCTACGGTAAATACCTCGAAAGCAACGATCGCCGCGTGCGCAAAGATACCTTCCATACCTTCTACAAAAGCTTCGCCGCCCACCGCAATACTTTGGCGATGACCTTGTCGAGCGGCGTGCGCGCCAACGTCATCAATGCCCGTATGCGCGGTTACAACAGCGCCGTCGAAGCTGCCTTGGCTCCTAACGACATTCCCGTAGCGGTCTATCACAATTTGGTCACCACGGTGCAAGCCAATTTGCCCAAAATCCACCGCTACATGGATATTCGCAAGCGTATGATGCACCTCGACGATTTGCGCATCTACGACCTCTATGCCCCCATCCACCAAGGGGTGGAATTGGCCGTCGATTACCGCGAAGGCTGCCAACTAGTGGCGGCTGCCTTGCAACCACTGGGCGCCGATTATCAGACGGCCTTGTCGGCGGCCTTTGAATCGCGCTGGATCGATGTCTACGAAAACAAGGGCAAGCGCAGTGGCGCCTATAGCACCGGCTCATACACTACCGCCCCTTATATTTTGCTCAACTACCAAAACCGCCTCGACGACGTCTTTACCTTGGCGCACGAGTTGGGCCATTCTATGCATTCGTATTACACCCGCCGCACCCAACCCTACCACTACGGCGATTACACGATTTTTGTGGCCGAAGTAGCTTCGACCCTCAACGAAGCGTTGTTGGTCAATCATCTGCTCAAAACTCGCCAAGATCCCGCCTTGCGCCGCCATTTGGTGGTGCAACAACTCGAAGACATTCGCCGCACCTTGGTGCGTCAAACCATGTTCGCCGAATTCGAGTTGGACATGCATACCCGCTCCGAAAACGACGAACCTCTCACGGCTGATGGCTTGACCGAGCGCTACTACGATTTGGCCAAGCGCTACCACGGCCCAACCGTCATCCTCGATGACGAAATCGGCCTCGAGTGGTCACGAATTCCCCACTTCTACTACAACTTCTATGTCTATCAATATTCCACCGGCATCTCGGCGGCCTTGGCCTTGGCCGACAAAGTCCAACAGGGTGATGCTGCGGCAGTGACCAACTACCTCAGCTTCCTCGGTGGTGGTTCGTCCAAATCGTCGATTGATTTGTTGCGCGGCGCCGGGGTCGATATGGCCTCGCCAGCACCAGTCCAGGCCGCCATGGATCATTTTGACGTGTTGCTCGACGAATTAGAGCAATTGGCGTAGCTGATTCACAATTTGTGGATGTATGAAAAATCCCCCCACGGCGCTGATTACGCCGCGGGGGGATTTTGTGATTGGCTATTAACTATGCCAACCGTTTCCATTTATGGGGTAGGGCAGACTGTTGCGCCATTGCTTGGATCAATGAGACAAATATTGGCGATGTCCCGCAATTGTTGCCATTGTTGCGGATGCGTTTGCTGGTAGTCTTTATGCAGATAAAGGAAAATGCCTAGTTTGTCAGAGGTCATTAAGTTCATATCTTCACAGACGTATTGTTGATCCGTAATATAAATGTCGTAGGGCATGGTAGTGATTTGGTCGCAGTAGATTTTCAAAGCCTGTGCGCCAATGGTCACGTTGGCTGGGTGGTCAAAAATACTCGCCGCCGGAATATGGGTGTAGAGTTGGACTAAATTGGCAAATGCGCCCACAAATGCGATCCGTGCTGGTACTGGTTGGAGCGCAGTATAGACCTCATTGATGTGTTGGATGTGGAGTTCATTGTATTCTGGTGTATTGACCATTTCGTTGGGGTCATTTGCGAAGATTTTTTTGATGGCCAAGGAGTTTTGGTCAAAGCGACTATAAAACGGTGTGTAGATCAATGCAATTGCCACCGGTAACAACACCAAGAGCTGGAATGCCAGATTGGAATAACGTAGCGTGTATTGCTGTGGCTGATGCGCCGTCATGCGTTGTGTCAATTGATACAACAGAAACAACGATATGCTCCAGCAAATGTACATTGATGAGCCTTGAAACGAAATAACCGAGTGGTTGATGTAATACGATAACCCGAGCACCGAGGTGGTGGCCACAAACATTACTGCGGTAAAATGCCCTGCCATTAATGGATCTTGGGAATAAATCGCCGCATTGCGCCGCAAGACTAAATAGGCGTTTAATGCACAGAACCACGTTACAAATACACTGATGATTACCATTAATCCATTACCTGGGAACATAATCAGCACGCTCCCGGTACCGGTCGCAAATGCCCGTTGAAACCAAAAGATGTAATCACTATTTACGGCTGACCAATCAGTATTGAGTACCAGCAATATCCCCAACCCAATCAGCGTACTGACCACAAACGTAGCCGCCAAGCTCAGTCGTTTGAGCCAAGGCTGGAATGGTTGAAAAACAATCGCTGCCCCCACTCCGACCGCCGCAAATAACCCAAAGTCATTACTTTGATAAATCCCAATACTTGCGATAATCCCCAAAATACTCCCAAATAGAACTGTATTGAGGGTGTTTTCATTGGCCTTACGGAGCAACAACACTGATATGCACCCAATACTAAACACCGCAAATATGCGGATAGGAATCAATGAATAGACAAATAATTGCAGGATGTAGTATGGTTTCTCGTAGTCCCAAAATGGCCGTGTAGAAATAAAAAATAATGGCACGGTGAAAAGAATCGCCACAAATAGTGAGCGCCGATGCATAAAATGATAATTGAGATATACGGCAATTCCGATGGTCACAATGCTCATGAATTGCAAAAACACATACATGATATTCATGCTTAATTGAGGGTATTTGGTAATCCCCAATAGATCTAATGCTTTTGGAAAATACTGAAATAAATTGACGTATTGGGTGATAAATGTCGAATGTGCATGGAGCCCGGTTAACGATGTGGCCATCTCGTTCAGTACATAAAAATTATCCGTCAAGCTCACATTGATAAATACCGCATCTAATCCCATCAATACTACAAAAATACTCAGTGTTTTCATGAGTAGTTGGAGCACGTTGGCGGCAATGGTGGTACGAAAAATGTGGATGACCAACACTAATACGAGTAAACAACCCAAAACCACTGACCCTAAGCCAAGGAATTCCGTATAAAAATCATCTTCGCGGAATCCTAATCCCAAAAACGCAAGCACCATCAAGACCAATAGGATTTTTGTCCCAATAAACGTACTTATTTTGCGGAATAATTGTGGCGCTAATTGCAACAATACAAATGTTGATGCTGCGATACACAATGCTGCCATCACCAAATATTGATCACCCACTTCGCTCATGTCGGTTCGATATAATGCCATTGGATAGACAAACGCCGCACATGTAGCCACCATAATGCTAAATAGATGTCCAATTGTAAACTCTGAGGCCGGTTGATCCGTTGTGCCGGGCACCATCATTTGATCGTCGTGACCAAAGAAGCGTGTGAATGTTTCTTTGATACTCGTGAGTGTTTGTTGCAAAAACTCTCGGAATAATTGCAGGCCTGAGTGTAATGAGCTCATTTTTTCATCCTCGCGTTTACAAAAACCACACAAACTCAATGATGACCGATGCACATATACACGTATATGTTGCACAGAGGTATTGCGATTGTCGATTGAATACGTATATTATAACGGTATTGAGCAAAAAATCATTATTGATAGCAATATCGACACCAAAACAGAGTAATCCTGCGTTACTCGTAGGATGTCATTGTGCGCTTCGCCTCTGACCTGACCATACACGGCGTGTCTCGGTGCATACGCACCGAGACACGCGCGCACATACCCTAAACCAGCGGCGTCATTGAAACCGCCATGGATTATTTATACGGATTACAACTCCCGTCGTTTTGCACCACCGGGCAAGGGATATCGGCATAAGCACACCAGACACAATGTTTGTCGGCGGGTGCCTCAATCATCTCGCTACATTCGCTACAGCGAATAGTGCGCTCAACGATGCGCACCCGCATGGTTTCTTCGCTAGGGTGATTGCAATGAGGACACATAATCGTCGCCGTATTAAGCATGGTTCCCTCCTTGCCGCGGCTGACCATGACAATCATAGTCAGCATACGAACACAACACACAACAATCACCTGCCTGAGGCGTCAACAATCCCGTACACGACGGGCAGTGCCAGCGCACCATTCAGGCACCCTCGGGGATGACCACCGTGGTCTGATGCTGACACAACGGACAGGTAATAGTCGCGTTCATGATGCGGCTTTCTGGTTAGCGTGACTTTTCACGCACGTATTGCTCGAGCTCGCTGGCCAAAATCCGCTCTTGTTGCATGCTGTCGCGGTCGCGAATCGTGACCGTTTGGTCTTCGAGGGACTGGAAGTCGACGGTCACACAGAATGGCGTGCCGATTTCGTCTTGGCGGCGATACAACTTGCCAATCGCGCCGGTGTCATCATAGACCGTACGCATGTTGGCATTGAGTTGCAAATCACTGCGCAAGCCTTTGGCCATACTCACCAAGCCGTCGTGGTTGCGCTTGAGTGGGAAGAAGGCCACCTTGATCGGCGCCAAATGGGGCTTGAGGTGCAACACCGTGCGGTAGAACTCATCGACTACTGGTTGGGCAACACCGCGCAGTTTTTTGCCGACTTCGATGCCGTCGGCACCGGGCATACTCAGCAACTGCTCGATTTCGGGCAAGCGCTGGCCCAAATCACTGCCGATGGCGTCGGCTTGGGCGGTGATGGCGTCACGTTGCTCGGCGCTGATTTTTTCATTGCGGCTGACCGACTTGCGGAAGGTGTCGAGGGCGGCCTGCACTGCTTCGACCTTGTCGCTGGCAGGAGTTTTGACCATCTGCTCGTCGTAGGCTTCCGACAACACGGCCAAGAAACAGCGTCCCACCCCTGCCGACGGCTCAATCACAAACGGCACCACGTGGCGGTTGTTGGCTTGATCGTAGTAGGTCAATTTGGCGACGCTATCGCGGTTGGGGGCCACTTTGGCCGCCAAGCCGAGGTTGTCTTGATCGCGGGAATGTGAGCCGAGGTCGTAGTCGCTGCGGCTGGCGATGCCTTCGATTTCTTCGTAGCCCAGAGTGGGGTAGTCATACATCAAATCGTAGGTGCGCTTGGAATAATGCGCCAAATCGCCTTTGGGGACATCGTAGACCTGGATTTTGCTCCGGGGCACGCCAATCGATTCCCACCAGCTCAAGCGATCTTCGAGCCAGCGTTCGTGCCAGGCTTCGTCGCTACCCGGCATCACAAAGAATTCGATTTCCATTTGTTCGAATTCGCGCACGCGGAACAAAAAGTTGCGTGGATTGATTTCGTTGCGGAAGGCCTTGCCCACTTGGGCAATCCCAAACGGCAATTTGCGACTGGTGGTCGACAGCACATTGCCAAAGTTGGCAAAGATGCCTTGGGCCGTTTCGGGGCGCAAATAGGCAAACGAATCGTTGTCAGCCACGGGGCCGATGGCCGTTTTGAACATCATGTTGAAGGGGCGTGCTTCGGTCAAATCGCTCGAGCCACAAGCAGGGCATTTGCCTTTGATGTGGTCGGCGCGCCAGCGCCCTTTGCAGCTTTTGCAGTCCACCAAGGGATCGTTGAAGGTTTCTTCGTGGCCGGAATACTTCCAGACCAGTTTGTTCATCAAAATCGCGGCATCCAAGCCTTCCATGTCGTCACGGGCATAGACGTTGGTGCGCCACCAGGCATTGATGATGTTGTTTTTGAGCTCGACCCCTAACGGGCCGTAGTCAAACACCCCTTGCAGTCCGCCGTAGATGTCGGAACTCGGGAAGATAAAGCCGCGGCGTTTGCACAGGGACGCCAACTGTTCGAGTGAGGCTGCCGGCATGGGGATGCTCCTTGCTGAGCCCGGGGCACACAAAAACCCCAGGCGAAACGAATCTCGCCTGGGGACGCAATGTCTGCGCGGTTCCACCCCAGTTACCAAGGCGATGATGGCCTCGATCCCTCTTTGTGTATTGTGTTGTCTAGCTCCGCGGTGCCGTTCACGTCAACTATGGTCGAGCTCACACGCTCCTCGACTCGCTGGACACTCGTTGGTCGCTACTCTCCGCTTCATCGCTTGGCTGTGAGTATAGCACGGGGGGTGGGGTACGGGCAAGCCAGAGTTGTGTGCCGCTGCCAATTAGTAGACACATCACACCCATTATGAAAAAAACTCCCTGCGGGGCGCCGTCGTGAATGGGCGGCGGTGGCAGTGGTTCGGCGGCGCCATCCACAAAATCAGCGCCGCTCCCTTTGTAGACGATATCTTCATGCATACGCGTCTGCGGCGCCTGTACGACTGCGACGGTATCCCACACCAGTACCGGGCTGGCGGCGGCGGTCGCAGTCGCACTGGGCTGACAGGTACTCAGGTCAAGTTGACAGGCAGTTTGGGCCATATCAATTGTTGCCATTTGCACACCGTGAGGGTTGTATAGGGTGACTATTTGACCGGTGCTACTGCGCCACTGTACTGTCTGACAGCCGGTTTGGCTGGTGGTAATTACTTTGGTGGCATCGTGGCTTTTGAGCGTCCAGTCTGCTAGTGATTGTCCTTGGGGTGCACATAGCACCAAGGCTGGTGTGCGACTGCTGATGCGCATGCGCATCAAAGCGGTGGTGGGTGTCAAACTGACACGCACATTGCCTTTGGTGCGCATGCGGGATTTAGTGCGCGTAACACTAGGTGTTTTGGTTGGTGAGGTGGTGTGGGTTTCGCTGGGGGTTTTGGTCGGCGATGCGGTGCGGGTATCACTCGGTGTTTTGCTGGGGGATATCGTTTTGGTACTACTCGTGGTCATGGTGCGCGATGACGTGTGGGTGGCGCTTACTGTTTTGGTCATTGACGGCGTGCGGGTGTTGCTGGCTGTTTTGCTGGGACTGCCAGTGGTGGTGGCGAGTGGAGTTTTGGTCGACGAAGGGGTATCTGTTTCGCTGGGTGTTTTGGTCGACGAAGGAGTATCTGTTTCACTGGGTGTTTTGGTCGACGAAGGA
Organism: uncultured Chloroflexota bacterium; assembly: GCA_937876225.1. Lineage (GTDB taxonomy): Bacteria > Chloroflexota > Chloroflexia > Chloroflexales > Roseiflexaceae > UBA965. Next base: position 25,013 of record CALFIC010000112.1, read on the forward strand.
GTTTTAGTGGGTGATGGGGTGATGGTATCCGAGGGAGTTTTGGTGGGAGATGGGGTGACGGTATCGCTAGGAGTTTTGGTGGGAGATGGGGTGACGGTATCGCTCGGCGTTTTGGTAGTGGATGGGGTGATGGTATCCGAGGGGGTTTTAGTGGGTGAGGGGGTGACGGTGATAGCTGCTGCTGTTGCTGGTATAGCAGTAGCGGTAGCGGATGGGATGGTGGTGGCGGTAGCGGATGGGACGGTGGTAGCAGTCGCAGATGGAACGGTGGTAGCAGTCGTAGATGGAACGGTGGTTGCCGTCGCATTAAGCATCCCAATCGAAGGTGTGCCTTTGATGATGAATGTTGATCCATCGGGGATACGTGCCATACTTTCGGTGCTTTTGAGCACCCCAAAGTCGATGCGATCGACCTGAGCGCCACTGGCATCGAGTAATACAGCCGAGTCGCCGGTGTTGTTGAGGATGGCGGTGGTAATTGCCACTGCCAACACCGCATGGGGGGCGATGATACTTCCCGCAGGGATGGTGGTTTGGGTTCCGCCGGGAGTATCGTCGTCGATACGCCAGCCACTGACATCGACGGCGCTATCGCTGGTGTTGTAGAGTTCTACCCATTCTGGACCGCTACTCGGCGCCGGTAAGACTTCGTTGATGAGGATGCTCACCCACAATATGAATGCTAGCATATACGCTCCTTTGTGTTTGCCCAATACGGTTTGTGAGCTATACCGTTTACGGCAGTCCAAAAGGTACGCAAAGATCCGATTTGTCTCGCACAGAGCACGCAGAGGGCACCGAGAAAACGGCTGTTGACGGTGGAAAAAAACGTCGCCGCCCACTGTACGTATGGGCGAATAATGCCGGCGAATTCATTCGCTGCTATTCGCCCATCGTGGTGTGCAACGGATCGTCGGGCGAATTCATTCGCCGCTATTCGCTCGGTATAAAAAAACGTCGGTATCACCCCGTTTTCGCCGGATGTGGTAGAATACACACAGGTTTGATGTGTTTTTGAGAGATGCGTTTAGTGCATCTAAATCGAGGAAATCATGCATACACGAGTTGCTATTATTGGTTCAGGTCCTGCTGGATTGACCGCCGCACTTTATGCTGCCCGTGCCAGCCTCGAGCCGCTCGTCATCCGTGGCCTGCAACCCGGCGGCCTGATTGCCACCACCAGCGAAGTCGAAAACTATCCTGGGTTTGTGGATGGCATTGGCGGCTATGAGCTGTCAGACAACATGGAAAAACAAGCCATGCGCTTTGGTGCTAAATTCAAAGACACCTTGATTACCTCGATTGACGCGTCGCAACGCCCGTTTGTGTTGCACACTGACGACGGCGAACCCATCACCGCCGACACCATCATTGTGTCGACCGGTGCCTCGCCACGCCACTTGGGCGTCCCCGGCGAAGAAAAATTGGCCAATCGCGGCGTGTCATACTGTGCCACCTGTGACGGCTTTTTCTTCCGCGACAAACGCGTGGTCGTGGTCGGTGGTGGTAATAGCGCCCTCGACGAAGGGTTGTTTTTGACCCGCTACGTGACCGAATTGGTCATCATCCATCGCCGTGATAGCTTGCGCGCCGACCCCGTGCTCCAAGAGCGGGCCTTTGCCAACCCCAAAGTGCGTTTCGTGTGGGATTCCACCGTTGACGAAGTATTGGGCGAGCAGTCGGTCACCGGCGTCAAAATCCGCAATCTCAAGACGGGCGAAGTTACCCAAATCGACACCGAAGGCGTGTTTCCCTATATCGGCCATGTACCCAACACTGGTATTTTTAAGGGATTGCTCGATCTCGACGAAAACGGCTTCATTGTTTCCGAGGCGCATACCCGCACCAACGTGCCGGGGATTTTTGCGGCCGGCGATGTGGTCGACCACGTCTATCGCCAAGCCATTACCGCCGCCGGCGAAGGCTGCAAAGCCGCCATGGAAGCCGTTTGGTACCTAGCCGACCAAGACTTTGCCGCCAGCAAAAAAGCTGCGGTATAGCGTGTACTGCCCCACAGATGACGGCATAAAACGCCGTTGTCTGTGGGGTTTTTTGTTCATTTTGGCATAGCAAAAGGACGCAGATATGACGATGCAACGTGAATCAGCCTGGCCGATGGTGAGTGTCGCCGATGCCCAAGCCTTGATTACCGCGATAAGTTCCACCCCTCTCACCAGCGAACAAATCGCCCCCCATCAGGCCGCTGGCCGGATTATTGCCACGACGATTACTGCGCCTACTGCCATGCCTAGTGAACCCCGTGCGACCGTCGATGGCTATGCGGTACGTAGTAGCGATGGCACCATGCCGCGCCAAGTGATTGCCGAATTAACAGCCGGCAATGACCTAGCGGTGACCCTTGGTGCTGGCCAAGCAGTGCGGATCATGACCGGCGCGCCGCTCCCCTCCGGCGCCGACGCCGCCATCATGGTGGAACGGACCCGTGAAGCCGATGGCGTGTTGACCTTTACGGGTGACATCCGCGCCGGCGAATGCGTGTTGCCTACGGGACACGATATGCAAGTGGGCGATGTGGTAATGCCGGTGGGTGCCGAACTCTCGCCGGGTGATGTGGGCCTACTCACCAGCATGGGTTTGCGCCACGTGGCGGTCTATCGGCGGCCGGTGGTTGCAGTCTTGTCGACCGGCGATGAAGTCTACGAATACGACGAAGCCATCCCGTACGGCGGAGTGCGTGATGCCAATCGGCATGCCTTGTTGGCGGCGGTGGCGGCAGCCGGCTGCGAAGGGATTTCGTTGGGGATTGCCCGTGACGATGCCGCCTTGCAACGCGCCAAAATCCTCGAAGGCCTGGCTCGCGCCGACGTGCTGATTACCAGCGGTGGCGTGTCGATGGGCACCCGCGACTATATCAAACCGTTGCTGGCCGAGCTCGGCACCGTCCAGTTTGGCCGGATTGCCTTTAAGCCGGGCAAACCGACCATGTGTGCCACCGTCGGTTCGCGCATCATGTTTGGCTTGCCGGGCAACCCCGTCTCGTCGCTGGTGTCGTTTGAGGTCTTTGTGCGCCCGGCCTTGCGTCGCCTGCAAGGCGACCCCCAGCCTCATCGCCCACTGGTGCAAGTACACCTTGCTACGCCCATCACCCCCTCCCCCGATCGCCCCGAATACCAACGAGCAATCGTGAATTGGCACGATGGTCAGCTGGTGGCAACCACCACCGGTGCCCAAGGTTCGAGCCGGTTGTTGTCGTTGCGGGCGGCCAACGCCTTGTTGGTGATCGCACCAGGCACCCAGCCGTTAGCTGCCGGGAGCCAGGTGGCGGCGTTGCTGACGGGGGCGGTGCGCTGATGCAGGAGGGGGGATTCCGTACGGACGCAGCAGGCTGCGTCTGTGCGGAATCCCCCTATTTGTTCATGCAGGCAAAATTGTAAAAAATACCAAAAAATAATCGCATTTTCATTGCTATAGTAAAAGAAAAGAGATGCACACTTGCCGAGGGTCGTATGAATGTACATGGTGTCATCCAATCAATGCAACCACTTAGTACCATCAAGACCGCACGCGATGTGCGCGTGTTGCGTGATGCCAACGCCACCCCCGAGGAAGTGTTGGCGTTGGTACGTGCCATCCGCGACCAAGTGTTTCACTTCCGGCAAACGGCCGAAGCCTTGGTTGCCAAAGTCGATCGGAGTCCACGTTTGTGTGCCGGGGTGCTGTTGCTCATCGAGCAACGCCTGCGCTACGCCCAAGTCAGCTATGAATTATTCGACGAAATCGCCGACAAAGAATTTGTGGTCGAAACCCAGCGTTATATCAGCACCCAAACCAGTCGCCTGCTTCAAGCAATCGCGCCATTTGAGCTGACCGAAGTATTCGACATGGTCTATGCCTACGAACAAATCGACGACCTCAAATATTTCATTGAACACATCGATACGGTGCAGGCAGTGGCGAAACTCCACGCCCAAATCCATGTGAGTAATGCCCAAAAAACAATCCAATATACCTTGGCGATTGCTACCAGCGCTATCGTAGGATTGAGCTGGGTGTTGTCGCCGTGGCTGTCGCTGGTACTGCTGGTGGTGGGGGTTGCGCTCATCGTGTGGTACACCCAAACCCAGCAACAGCGCACCCAAAAACTCCATTCTTTGGCCAAAAAATGTGACAATCACCAGCGGGTTATTAGCATGCAACCACGCTACCATTCCAAAGAAATGGCCCGCGCCATGCTCGAACAGTACCAACGCACGGTCAAGGCGTTTTTTGGCGATATGTCACCTACCTCGCACCTAACGGGGATTTTTACCATCATCCAAATGCAAGTCCATCTGTGATCCATGCCGGTTGCCACGGCAACCGCAGAGACGCAGCAGGCTGCGTCTGTACGTGATTTTTTGTTTTGATTTGCGTAGCATGATACTGCTATGATATGATACATGCATTGCCGATGTAGCTCAGTGGTAGAGCAACTGTTTCGTAAACAGTAGGTCGTCGGTTCAACCCCGACTATCGGCTCCAATGAAATACACAAGTGCAAATTATTGTTGCACTTGTGTATTTGTTTATATACTGCATACCGTAACCAAGGAGCTATACATGTCTGACTTTTCACGCTTTCGCAAAGAAGAATTTTTGAGTCTCGAAACCTATCGCAAAAACGGCCAAACCATTAAATCGCCGATGTGGTTTGCCCAAGACAACGATGCGTTGTATTTGTGGACGATGGCGGATACCAGCAAAGTCAAACGTATCCGCAATAACCCGAACGTCAATATTGCGCCGTGTAAACGGATGGGTGAAGTGACCGGTGAATGGATGACTGCCCATGCCACCATTGAAGATTCGCCTATAGTGGTGGCGCAGGTCGAAGCAATGTTACTAAAAAAAATCGGCTTATTCTTTCGTATATTTCGCTTCATTGATGCAATCCGCGACCGTCAACAGAACTCATATCGCATCTGTATTAAACTCAGCTGACTTTGACATCCGCGTCCGCTTCGTGGTACATTCGCAGTGACACCACTGTGAAACATATAAGGAGCGCAACGATGCGAATCGGACTGATAGGAATCGGCGGGATTGCCGATGTGTACCGCAAGGGATTGGCGCAGTACAATCAACCAATTACGGCAGTCTGTGACATCAACCAAGCCCGTGTCGACCAAATCGCCAGTGCCGAACACTGTGCTGGATATACCGATTACCGCGAAATGTTGGCCAAAGAAAATCTCGACGCCGTCTTTATTTCAATTCCCCCCGGTGCCCACCAAAACCAAGTCATCGACGCCGTCAATGCCGGTGTAGCCGTGTTTGTGGCCAAACCAGTCGGTCTCGACATTGAGTTGGTCGAGCGCACCCAAGCCGCCATCGCTCAATCGGGAGTCATCAATCAAGTAGGCTACATGTCGCGCCATTCGGATATGGCCGCCAAAGCCCGTGAACTGATCGGTGACCGCAAAGTAGTGATGGGCCTGGGGCGCTTTATGGTGCGCATGCCTGCCGCCCACCCCTGGTGGGGCAAACGGGCTTTGTGCGGTGGTCAAGTGATCGAGCAGAGCACCCACCAATTCGATTTTTTACGCGACATCATGGGCGAAGTCACCGAAGTCCACGCTTATGGCCACCAAGGGGCCGGCGACGATATCGCCGATTTCGAAGATAGCACCATCGTCACCATGCGCTTTGCCAATGGCGGCATCGCCAATGTGGTCAGCACTAGCTGTACCGACGTGCCCGAGGGCTGTGGCTGGGAATTCACCGGCCGCGATTTGTACCTCAAAATGATTATGGACCTCGATTTGAGCGGCGTGATTGACGGCCAACCGGTCACGTATAAGGGCGAAGAATCCGGCTATATCCGCCAAGTGGGCGAGTTTTTGACGGCCGTGCAAACCAAAAACCAAGCCATGATTCGCTCGTCGTATGCCGACGCCGTCAAAACCTTGAAGGTCACGATGGCCGCCGAACAATCAATGCAACAAGGTCGCCCGATTCGTTTGAGCTAATTGAAATAAGGAACAGATAATGAAAATCGGTACCCTCCAAAATGTGCTTAATGAGCCATTAGGTAGCGCATTTTATCGCGCCGGACAACTAGGCTTTGCCGGCATCGAGCTCGATTGGAGCCACCCCAGCGACGCCTTGCCCGGCGGGAGCATGAGCCCCAGCATGCGCGCTATGATGGTGCTGACCGCCCGCAACAACAATGTCGAGATTGCCTCGGTGGCGGCCCACTTCCTCAACAACGGCAACATTGCCAGCCCCGATAGTGCCGTGGTGAGTAGCGCCATGCTCAATATCCGCCGTGGCATCGAATTGTGCCACGATATTGGCGCCAAAGTGTTGTTGGTACCGTTTTTTTATCATGGTGAAATCGACGGCCAAGCGGGCATCGACCGCTTGACCCGTAATTTGGGGGCTTTGGCCGCCGAAGCCGCCAGCGCTGGGGTGACACTGGGCATCGAAAACACCTTGACGGCCGTGCAAAACGCCGCCGTCATTGATGCTGTCGGTTCACCGGCAGTCGGTGTCTACTGGGACATGGCCAATGGCGTCGCTTGTGGCTACGATGCCGTCGCCGACGTGCATACCTTGGGTACGCGTTTGGCCCAAGTCCATGCCAAAGAATTCGCCCACGACGGCGGCGTTGCCGGCACTCGGGCCAACCCCCGTTTTGATTTGCTCAACGCCAAGCCACTCGGCCAAGGCCAAATCCCCGTGACCCAAATCGTGGCGGCCCTCAAGGCCGTAGGGTATGACGGTTACATCGTGCTCGAAACCGGGCATTTTGGTGATCACCATGCCTCCGCCAAAGCCGCCGGTGATTATCTCAACGCACTGGTGTAATTGGCACACTTGGTTTGCATATATGGCGTACACAGGGCAACGAAAAAGGCACTGTGTACGCTTTTTTGATGAAAAAGAGGGAATTTCATGCGTATTTCGTTTATTACGGCGAATTATGTGGCCCGCGACGTCGGCTTCCATATGACCGAAGGCTGGATGCAGGGCGACAAGGCCGCCAACAATCATTACCGCCCCCTCGACACTTATGCCGAGCGCCTCGAAGAATTGTTAGCCCTGATTAGCGACCAAGGCTATGACTACGTCGATTTCTGGACGGCGCACCTGCATTGGTCATGGGCCACCCCCGATCACATCGAAATCGCCAGCATGTTACTCGCCAAATACGGCTTGACGTCGCTCTGCTACGGCGGTTATTTTGGCGATACCATCGAGGAATTCACCAAGGCCTGTGCTACAGCCAGTGCCGCTGGCATGCATATTTTGGCTGGTTCGACTGCCATGCTCAAAAAAGATCGGGCGGCAGTAGTGGCCGTATTGCAACAGTATGATTGTAAGCTGGCCATTGAGAATCATCCGGGTGAAAAAACGCCCGCGGATATTTTGCAGCAAATCGGTGATGGTGCCGGCGGCCGCATCGGCACCGCCCTCGACACCGGCTGGTGGGGCACCCAAGGCTATGATTCGGTGGCGGCGATTCACGAACTCTACCCACATATTTTGACCATGCATCTCAAAGACGTACTCGCCGCTGGTGCCCACGATACCTGTCGCTTTGGCAAGGGCGTGGTGCCTATCGAAGCCTGCGTGCGCTTGTTGGCCCAAAAAGGCTATACCGGCCCATTGGCAGTAGAGCATGAGCCTGATGCCTACGACCCTACGCCCGATTGTGTCGCCATGCGCGATATGGTGCAGGGCTGGTTGGCATAGGTCAGTACTAGTAAGTGAATCGTGTGCTAGTGACGCCCCTGCATCATGTGCGATGCAGGGGCGTGGTGTGTTGCGGAATGATTCGATGGGTAATGATTGTGGTGAATGGCCAACGATTACGTCACCACGACAGCTTGTTTGTAAAAAATAACAAAATAAAAGAGCGTGATATTTTATAAAATAAATAGACAATTCATAGATAAGGCAGAGGCTTGCGAGAGGAGTATTCCATGGATATTCTCGTACACGCGTGGCAATGGCTCCAAACGACGGTATATGGCATCTTAATCTGGGGGATGCAATTACCATGGGGGCAGTGGTTTGCGTCGTTGGGTAATCTGACCATTGTTGAGTGGGCGGGATTCTTGGCGAGTATCGCTGGGGTAATTGCGTTTGTGATTGGAATTCCGCGTTTGTGGAGTTTTCAATATACAGAGCGGTATCGTGTGTTTGTAGAGCTCTACAAGATCAATGAACACCTCATGTCGCGGTTGCGCTCAAATGATGTGAGTACCGCCAAAACATATCGCGAAGCATTACGCGATTATATTCACGCCAATAGTTTTGGGTTTTCAAAACGCGATAACACGTTTATTTATGGCCAGTGGAAAAAGGCGAATACGCAGGCTAACGGGCTACTGAGCCAAATGGAAACTGGCACCAAATTTGGGAGCATTACTGATATCGCCGAGCTCATCGAATTTCGCGAACGACTCAATACCGAAATCAAAAAACTGCGTAAGGCGCCCATTAATATGAGTGACGGGTAGTCAATACCTGTTTCCTACTTCGTTATCTCGCACAGCGCACTACCCCCTAACGTCATTGCATGGCGCCAACGGCGCAGTGCAATCTCCGAGTGGTAGCATAGATACCAATGCCAATTGTCTCACACGGAGGCATACTGTATTTTCCATTTTCCATTTTCCATTTTCCATTTTCCATTTTCCATTTTCCATTTT
>CALFIC010000113.1 GCA_937876225.1 uncultured Chloroflexota bacterium
CACTGTCAGCACTTGCGCGCGGTCAAATGATCGTCGTTGTCGATGATCAAGATCGTGAAAACGAAGGCGATTTGCTCATGCTCGCCGAATACGCCGATGCCCAAGCCATTGCGTTTATGGCAGTGCATGGGCGCGGACTTATTTGCCTTGCACTCGCCGAGGAGATTTGTGATGCCTTAGCGTTAGCGCCGATGTGCCCTGACAATCAGTCACGCACCGGCACGGCATTCACCGTATCGATTGAAGCCGCTAGCGGGGTCACCACGGGAATTTCGGCAGCGGACCGCGCCCACACCATTGCCGTCGCCATTGCCCCACACAGTACACCAACCGACATCGCTAGACCTGGGCACGTCTTTCCGTTGCGCGCCCGTCAAGGAGGAGTCCTCACCCGTCGAGGTCACACCGAAGCAGGGGTTGATTTTGCCCAAATCCTTGGTCACCGCCCGGCTGCCGTCATCTGCGAAATCATGAATGACGATGGCACCATGGCTCGCCGCCCCCAATTAGAACAATTCTGTCATCGTCATCAACTCGTTATGACCAGCGTTGCGCAACTCGTGGCCTATCGCCACGCCATGATGGAACAACAAGTCGTCGAAGTCACAACATAGTTTTTTTGTATAACAAGAGGAGACTCGCCATGCCACAGTACACCGGACATTTTGTAGGGACAGGGTTGCGCATTGCTATCGTCGTTAGTCGCTGGAACGACATTATCACCCAACGCTTGCTCGACGGCGCCCTCGACGGCTTAGCACGCCATGGTGTCGACACCGATACCGTCGATGTGGCCTGGGTACCTGGCTCATTCGAAATCCCCGTGATTGCCAAAAAAATGGCCCAGAGCAACCGCTATGATGCCATTATCACCCTCGGTTGCGTCATCCGTGGCGCCACGAGCCATTACGACCATGTCACCGCAGGCGTTACTTCCGGTGTCGCCCAAGTCAGCACCCAAACTGGCGTGCCTTGTATTTTTGGCCTAGTGACGACCGAAACCATCGAACAAGCCATCGAGCGCGCCGGCAGCAAAATGGGCAACAAAGGCTTTGAAGCTGCGACCGCTGCCATCGAAATGGCCACCTTGCTGAACGCATTGTCCGAATCCGAATAAGCCACCATGTCCTTGGCGTGTGGCACTGCTGATGCATGAATACACAATGCATCAGCAGTTTTTTTGCATCATGCCGCCCCACATAGGCACATAAGCAAGGTACAATACACTCGCATGATTTTTATGAGGCAGTATGGTCACCAAACGATTGTATTTATATGGGTCGCATGATTGGTCCATGATCGTGACCTTTTTGTTGTATGTGCACACAGCGTTAATTTTCAGTGTTATCAGTGTAGCTTGGATAGATTTAATCCACGAATTAGGAATTTCGTATACATTTGTCGGCTTAATATCCGTATTTGGGGCTGGGTTTAGCATGATTTCGATGCTCCTCGGTGGAAGTATCGTCGGACGCGTTGGTGCCCGCAAAACCCTCATCGTCACCGTGCCAATTTTAGTCATATCACACGCTTGTCTCGCCATCGCGCCATCACAACTCATGTTATTTGCCGTCAATGTGGGCTGGGGGGTAGGGTTCGGCGCCATGCTGGTGGCATGCACCACCGTCATCATCGACTGGGAACGGGAGCGGCGCAAGCGCATCATCGACCCCTTCCAAGCCTCATGGAACATTGCATCGATTGCCGGGGCACTACTGGGCGGGTATTTGCTGAGCATCGGCTGGACCTTCATTTCGGTGATGTGGGTAGCGAGCCTGACCAGCATCCCGATTTGGGTGCTGATTGTATTTGCCAAATTTCCCGGGTCAGGGGTCGTCGAAGAGTCCGGGCATCCCTTCGAAGCGCTGCGGGTGATTGGACAATACCGCGAATTAGCCCTGTTAGGGTTCATGATTGTGGTCGTCACTTTTTCGCAAAATGTCGGCCAAACCTGGTCGCCCATTTATCTCGACACCCTCGGTGCCAACCCGTTTATCAGTGGCGCTGCCTTAGCGGGATTCCAATCAGCCACGGCCTTGTTTCGCCTCATCAACGGGGTACTAGTCACCCGTCACGGAGCTCGTGCCGTATTAATGGTAGCTGCAATTACCATGATTGGGGCGGCAAGTATACTGCTTTTGAGTCGCGATCAATATATGGTGTTTGCCGCGTTTATTCTCCTTGGCGCATCGGTTGCCGGTGCCACGCCCACGGCCATCACGTTAGGCGTTCAACTTGCTCCCACCCGCACCGCCGCCGTCAGTGCGGGCATTTTGACCCTCGGTGAGGTAGGATTCACCATAAGCACACCCATTCTGGGCTGGCTCGGTGACCAATTCAGCCTACAATGGGCGCTTGGGACGGCGTTGCCATGCGGGATATTGATGTTTATTGCCGTGCTTTTTTTGCCACGCAAAATAATCACACCGGTGCCTGAAACTCCGACACTATCGTAGTACAATACCCGTAACAGGGAGTAACGGTGATGCGTACCATTTGGCAACAACACTACATTAGCGCGATACTCGCCATGGCCGTCGCATTGGCGTTACCGTGGAGTTGTGTCATGCATTGTGCCCCCCAAATGATACCGACCCAGCACAGCCAATTTGTCTGTGATATGACCCAAACGACCCCTACAATTACCAGCGCTCACCAATTCACCACCAACACGCACCTCCCGAGTGCCTTCCATGTCGCTATTTGGATCGGTGTGGTGTTCTTTTTGTTCCGTCAACGAAGCCACCGTTATTCACTATTAATCCCCGTTTTATGTGGCATCCACCCCACATCAGCCCTCCGTCCCCCCCAATTTCCCCCCTGCGCATTTTCTTTTTGATAAAAAATAGGGAGCACCAAGATGAATATTATCCGCACGCGCCAATTAGTAGTGGTGTGCTTGTTGCTGTTGGTTTTGCTCAGCAGCTGTGGTTCCTATCAATTCAAAAACACCCAGCTCACGCCACCAGATCCGGCGTATGATTTTGGATTGACCGACCAACACAACCAGTCATTCCAACTCAGTAGCCAACGGGGCAAGGTGGTCATGATCTTTTTTGGGTATACCAATTGCCCCGATGTCTGCCCTGCCACCTTGTCGGATATGCAGATTCTACGCAACCGATTGGGGAGCCAACAAGACAAGGTGACCATGCTGTTTATCACCGTCGACCCCGAGCGTGATACCGTCACTCGCCTCAAACAATTCGTCGACCGCTTTGACAGCCATATCGTGGCACTTACTGGCGATAAAAGCAACTTAGCCCAGGTGTATAAAGCCTATGGTGCTGGAGCGCAACGCCATGAATTACCCGATTCGGCCCTCAAATACGCGATGGATCACACCTCAACCCTTACCGTCATCGACAAACAAGGGCAACGACGACTATTGATTGGGTTTGGCAGTGACCTGACCGATACCCAAAACGACATACTCGCACTCATCAACGAATGAGTAATTCTCGCATTTATACGAATGAACAGGATCATCATATGTTTTTACGAATACTGACCCTCATGCTTACGCTCAGCATATTGGCGGCCTGCGGTACGATGTCAATGAATGACACCAGAGCCGCAGCCCCAAGCAATGCGACCCCTGTCGCAACACTCCAAACGCTCAGTATCAGTGATGCCTGGGTGCGGAGTAGCCCCAAAGGCGACAATAGCGCCGCCTACTTGACCATCACCAATGGTGGTGTAGCCGACACCCTGATTGCCGTCAAAGGCGATGTTGCCATGATGATCGAATTACACACCGTTACCAACGACAACGGCATGATGAACATGCACCCTGCCGAGGGCGGCGTCCCAATCCCCGCCAACGGCACTCAAATGCTGAAATCGGGAGGCTTCCATGTCATGATTATGGGGCTTACGAGCGACCTCACCAAAGGGCAAACAGTCCAATTCACCCTCACCTTCCAACACGCCGGCAGCGTGGTGGTACCATTTGAGGTCCGCTAGTGTGGCGGTATATGATAGTGGCGCTGATTGCCTGTGGAGTCATTGCCTCAGGATATGGCGCATGGCGCTGGAACGATAACCAACACACCGTGCGCATCGTTATCAGCGATGTCAATACCCAGTTGCCTGACACGATTACCTTGATTCGCGGACAACGTGATACGTTGGTCATCGCAAACCAAAGTCTACAACCCATCAGCGTGGCAGGAAGTGTGATTGCACCCGCCCAAGAATTACGTCAATACTATCGCAGTACAGGCGAATTCACCTTCAATTGTAGTGTTCATGGCGGTCAGTCATTGCGCGTGGTTGTACACAATCCATAATACATCCCACCAATTATGAATTTATTCAACCTAATTGGTGGGGTTTCTATTGCCAAAATTTGATACATTTTTAATATTTATACAAAATTTCGCATTTTTTGGATTTAATCTGTGAATACAATAAAATTTCGTTATTTTTCAACGGAAAAAATCTATTATTTGTTAATATTGCAATGCTATACTAAACATAGCAATTGAATTCCGGCGCATATTTCTATTTTGATGCACAGTATTTTTTTGCCTTATTCAGTTCGTCACGCAATTTTATCGCTAACCCTGAGTGCAGAGCAATTTGATTACCAAGGTTGTGTGGTTCGTCCAAATTCGATTGAACAAAATGACTGGGTCGTACGTCATTTACAGTAGTTACGTATTTTCTGTGATTTCATGCAGAATTCAGGGATTTATCACGAAACAACGAGTACTTCACGAAACGAAAGGCGCACCACTACGATGGCAAATGCTGTTCAATCCGATGTCCACATCAGTCAGGTCAATGATGCAATGAGTCATATTACGATGACTGTCATTGCCGATGTCCTCGACGCACTCCAAGACCACGATATGTCAATGTCACGGTTTGCGGTGCTTCATTTGCTGGATATTAGCGAAGGGATGACGATTACCACCGTCGCTGCGAAGTTAAAGTTGTCAATTGGCAGCGCGAGTCAGCTGATTGACCGACTCGAGATTGATCGCTTTGTGATGCGTCAAGATGACGAAAGCGATCGTCGGATTCGGCGCATCTGGTTGACAGACCAAGGGGCGCATATGATTTCGCGTATGAAAAAAATCCGCTTGCGCCGCATGTCATCACTATTGCAAAACACCCCCCCACACATCATTGAACAATTATGCGTTACAATGCACCTCATGATACCGTACTTATCGAAGGATTCATTGTGAGCCACAACCCCCACGAGCGTATCGACTACGCGGAAACACTTCCTCATCGCACCAAAATTATCATTTTGGTTGGCGTGATGCTCGGATTGTTCTTGTCAGCCCTCGACCAAACCATTGTGTCAACCGCCATGCCTGCCATCATCAAAGATTTGCAGGGCCTTGATTATGTGGCCTGGACATCGACAGCCTACCTACTCGCAAGTACCACCATGGTACCGATTTATGGTAAATTATCAGACTTGTTCGGGCGCCGGATAGTGTTGTTGTCGGGAATTGGCGTATTTCTGCTGGGATCAATTCTGTGTGGAATCTCACAAGACATATTCCAGCTTATCGGCTTCCGTGTATTGCAAGGCCTAGGCGCTGCCGCACTCACTTCTACCGCCTTTGCTATCCCCGCCGACCTCTTTTCGCCAGCCGAACGGCCACGCTACATGGGATTGTTTGGTGCAATTTTCGGATTGGCAAGTATCATTGGACCGTTCCTCGGTGGCTATTTGACTGATAGTCTGAGCTGGCACTGGGTGTTTTATGTCAATATGCCGATTGGTATTCTGGC
>CALFIC010000114.1 GCA_937876225.1 uncultured Chloroflexota bacterium
GTTGCCGCCCCCATTGCCGTTGGATGGTTGGGTGGGTTGGGGATTGCCGTTGCCGCCCCCATTGCCGTTGGATGGTTGGGTGGGTTGGGGATTGCCGTTGCCGTTGCCGCCTCCGTTGCCGTTGGATGGTTGGGTGGGTTGGGGATTGCCGTTGCCGTTGGCGGGTGGGTTCGGACGTGGGTTGTTGCCATTGCCGTTGGCGGGTGGAGTGGGCTGGGGATTGCCATTGCCGTTGGCGGGTGGGGTCGGACGCAGGTTATTGCCCCCTGCAGGTGGGGTGCCTTGGGGGGGATTATCGTTCGGTTGTGGAGTGCCGTTTGGTGCTTGATTATCGCCTGGCTGTGGTGTGCGTTGGTCGTTGCGCGGTGGTTTGCGATCATCGACGACTGGGGCTGGTGCCATGCCGTCACTGATGGGGGCGAGGCGTTGGTCATCGGCGGGTTGGGTTTGTTGGGTATCGCGCGGGGGCTTGGCGGGGTCATTATGGCCGACGGTTACCCGTACATCGACTTGTTGCGGTTGCGTGGTGAGCACTGATACGTTGTCGTTGTCACGATCTGCGGCCACGGCGACTTTGTCACCCTTGGGGATGTGGACGCCTTGGACGGTCATGCGGACGTTTTTTTGGCCATCACTATAGCCCACGATGAGATTGGGGCGGGTGTCGGTGGCACTTGCGACGGCGGCAGTACCTTTGGCTTGATCGAGACGAATGTCGCTGGCGGTTTTTTCATCAACAGCCAAATCTTGCACGGAGACTACATTACCGGCGCCGAACGCCGTGACATTAATCGGTTTATCGGTTGCGCCGGTGACACGGATCGAGCCGGCCACATCTGCCGGCACCGAAATCATTGGCATGCCCAGCTGTGACCATTGATTGTCTGATCCGCGTAAAAAATCAACATAGGCGTTGGGAATTTCGTTGTAGACTTGGCCTAGTACCACGCCACTACGATTGCCTTTGAGATCCACAAAATAAGCCGACATTTGGGTGCTCACTGTGGTGAGTTTAGTGGATGTCGACGAAAAAAGAATCGTGGTGAGATTTTCGAGGCCTTTTGCGATGGGATTGCCTGGACAGAAATTACAGAGTTGTTTTTCGAGGCGGGGGGATGTGGCGGTTAAATCGAGGCTTTTACTGGCCGCATCGCCAGAATAAAGCACGGTGTTTTTACTAGTGGTTGGCGTATATTGCCAACTGTTTTTGGCGGTATCGACGATGATTTCTTGGGTGGTTTCGGGGATGTTGTTGTCATAAATCTGGATTGCGACATGGGTTGCATCGATGTCGCGCAGGCCGATAGGGGTGACGGTATGGCCATCGGTATGATCCAAGGTGTACATGCCGAGGGTATAGAGTTGGGTGATTTGGGCGTTTTTGTTGAGCCCGTCACGGAGCAATCTGATGATGGTGAGTGCATCGGCTATGGTATGGTGACCACGGGTGGGGTAGGTGGCTTGGGTGGCCCACCAGTAAGCGATTTCCCGTTGGAGCGGGAGGTTTTTTGCTAAATCGAGTGCAGCTGCACTTTCACCACCAAAGGTTTGCGGTTTGAGGACGCCATAATAAAAATATTGACTGAGCACTGCCATACCTTCGCAATGGCCAGTGTGCATGGCGCGGTTGATTTCTTCCATCCAGATTTGGGCGGCGGGGATGAGCGTGCAATCGGGTTGGGTGCTGGCACACACCACATCGCCAAACATGCGTTGCATGTCGGCGTTGGTGAGGTTGGTGACGTCGGCTTCGCCATAATTTTGAAATGAAAAACCGTCTTTTTGGGGGTCAAAACCACTGCTTACGATGATTTGTCCAGGCACCGCAGTTGATTTTGTGCCATCAGGTGAGGATATTTGTGACACAGGTGTCGTACAGGCGACGAGTAATTGCCAGACGAGTACGATACTAATCAGTCGGTGTAGCCACATTGACGCAATCCTTTGATATCAGTGGTGATGTTATGTTGTTGACGTAGGAAATGCGAAGCAGATTCCCTTGATTTCATCATAGCATACTCCCCAATAGCACTCTTGTGACATTAAACGCATCCATCATACCAAAAGGGGAACGAACATCAACGTGGTGGTGCCACGACGAGACCGGGGTTTGTTCCATGCGCAAGGGTGATGCCCTGTGCTGGCGCATGCCGCCCCTTCAGGGTTGGGGCTCATGATTCGCCCTGAAGGGGCGAGAGATAGCTCTGGGTATATGATTTGTGCCCCAACGGGGCATGGGGTGATGATGGTGGTGCGACGATTAACGATTAGAATTACTCCCTGTAGCCCAGTGCTGGCGCTGAGGCGCGGGGGAAGTCGGAAAGACGCAACAGGCTGCGTCTCTCCGACTTCATACTTCACAGTATGCTTCCGACTTCGTTTATCAGGGGGTTTTGGTTGCTACAGACGCGACTTTAGTGGCAGCGGCTGCAGTTTTGGTTGCTGCAATTGCAGTTTTGGTTTGGTGATTGTCATTTACCGTCGCGGTGGGGATGGGGGTTTTTGTCGTGCTAAGGGTTGGGCTAGGGGTGTTTGTCGCGGTGGGGATGGGGGTGTTTGTCGGAGGGATGGGGGTGTTTGTCGGAGGGATGGGGGTGTTTGTCGCGGTGGGGATGGGGGTGTTTGTCGGAGGGATGGTGTTTGTCGGAGGGATGGTGTCTGTCGGAGGGATGGTGTCTGTCGGAGGGATGGTGTCTGTCGGAAGTTTAGTGTCGGTCGGGAGTTTAGTGTCGGTGGGAGTGCGAGCGTTAAATACACCACGTACATCACTTGGAACACTACTCGAAAGCATATCTCCGTTCAGTGACACGAACAATAGCAGGACGTAGAACGATAGCATACTGACGGCGAAAATACTTCCGATGATGTTGGCCCAAACTGCGCGCAATTGCCAGTTTTTGAAGATCATCACGAATGGCAAAAAAATCCAGCCGAGAATACGCATACATTATCTATTTTCCGTCATATAAATAAAGGTCCACCTATAATTGTAACAAATTAAAAAATAATGCACAATATCTAGTGGAAAATCTTCATTATCTCTTTATATTGTACCTATTTTGTGACGGTATTTTGCTCCGTTGGGGCATGGGGAACGTCCCATCCCAGCCTAGCGTCATTCCATGCAGGGTGTGAGCACCCATAGCGTGGAATCTCCGTGCGCGCCATACGATGGATGGTGCCCTGATGGGGTTAGGGGGGTATGATTCGGGAACGCGATGGATGGAACGTTCACCAACGTTGTGTTGTCACGACGAGACCGGGGTGTGTTCTATGCGCAAGGGCCATGCCCTGTGCTGTTGCATGCCGCTCCTTCAGGGCTGGGGCTCTAGGTTCAGCCCTGAAGGGACGATATGAGTTCGCCCGGGGCGTCGCCCCGGGTTTATGATTTATGCCCCCAACGGGGCATGGGGTGATGATCGTGGTGCGACGATTAGACGATGGAATTATTATATAGCGCCCTTTTGGGGCTGATATCTCATGGCACCATGCAGGGAGATTCCACGCTCTGGTTGCCGTGGCAACCGGCATGGAATGATGTGTGGCACTTCCTACTTCCGACTTCACGCTTCCTACTTCTTTAGGGCAGTTTGGCGGCGGCAGTTTTGGCGAGGCTAATGGCAGTTTTGGCGGCGGCAGTTTTGTTTAGGGATGCTTGGGATTGGGTTGTCGCCGTCGGTGGAATGGTGGCGGTTGGTGGGATGGGGGTGGCCGTCGGTGGGATGGGGGTGGCCGTCGGTGGGACGGTGGCCGTCGGTGGGATGGGCGTGGCAGTTGGCGGAATGGTGGCAGTCGTTGGCTTGGCGGTATTTGAGGGTTTGGGCGTAACAGTGGGGTAATATGAAGTACCACCCATAC
>CALFIC010000115.1 GCA_937876225.1 uncultured Chloroflexota bacterium
ATATACCCCGACCAAGGCTCCATTATTGAGCACATACATAAACTTACGAAAAATATCTTCGCGTTGCACAAAAGCTTCAATATCAATAAAACAGGCAACATGTGCAATCCCCATAAATTCAGCATTACTGCTTTTCTCACGCATTTGCTCAGATCGTTGTTGAATCAACGACACTAATTGTTCGATTTGCGTACTTACATCATCATGCGTTGTCGCAATCATCCGTCGGGTTTGATTATCATTCCAGATATGGGGCAACCAACGCACCCAAGTCCAGTGAGCAAGTTGATTACTATTAATTGCTAAACTAAGCTTTACATCAGCTGGACTATGATGCGTCACCATATGTACCACAATTGCCCTTAGGACATTTTCACTTCCGTCACCAGTTATCCCCAACACGCCAATATTTGGTAATGGCACAGTAACCGCCGCACTTGGTACTGTTTTGGCTGCGTTAACGAGATTTAATAATTCTTGCACCAACACATCAGCAGTAAGACTACGGCTCGGATTTTGCGCAGGACGTACACGATACGTTGCCGGAATTCGCCCTACCCCCACCCGACAATGCAAAAAGTCTTTGACTCCATCATTCGAACGCCACCGTTCCCACATTCGCGGTGATGGTTGACGAGTTTGTGCATCAGCACAAATTGCCAAACATTCGTCAATTGATGGATGCACATTTTCATATTCGCGTCGCTGTGTTTCAGCTAACGTATCGATAAATACCAACTGATCTGCCAAATAGGCTCGGTAATCTTTTTCTCGTTGTGCCAAATTCCGTTTGAACCGACGCGGTTCAAGCAGGTTTTGGAAAATCGACCCAATGCTAGCCATCATCATCAATCCTGAAAGTAGGGGTACCCACCATAATGGATTATTCGCATTATTTTTATTAATGAAGGTATAGGCGATTGCGCCACTCATTCCACCTAACATCCCAAAAATCTGCAATATCATGATCCATGTGGGTTGATTCGAACGCGTAGGAATAGTTGGTGGTAATTCAATCACCACTTCTTCTGAAGGATATACGGGCATCGTACGCGGGGCGGCTCGATGATTACGGCGCATATACAATCCTATCTAACACTACATACACTTCGATACAAACAATGATTATGTCGGCGATACAACCTGAGCGTATAGTTGTTTCGCCTGCGTAACAACGACACCAACACCAATATCAATCTGGGTATTTATAATGGTGTGCAAATCTAACATCGCCCACTTCAAGGCAGCCTTACTAGGCTGCGCAAACTCTGTAGGTAGCGATGTCAAAAGCTGTTGCATTGCACCTGCACCTGGAATCCCGAGGTCACGCAACCCATTACTACCAGCAATCAAACCGGTCCGCGCTCCATCATAAACATTTGACAACGGACTCAATAGCGCACTGCCAAACGCAACGACTTCATCAGCCCGATGATTCACAAATGCATCCCTAAAAGGAAGCAATTCACCAGTAAGAAGACCATTAGTAAAAAGACTCATCTCGTCCGTGAAATGCGGGATGATAGCGGCAATTTGTGCAACTTTAGTCACTAACGAACTCGCAGTACCAATTCTTTGCGCCAATGGTGATGTCGCAACAGGCAAAAACTGCGCGAGCAGTGCATCGATTGCGAGAATCTTGCTCCCAAGCACTGCAGGTAGACCAATCGAATGCATTGCCTTGTCAATCGTAGTTGCAATCGTAGACAACTGATTGTGCATGGTGTCTTGATTTAATTGTTTTGCCAACGTGGCAATCCAGGTATAACGCTGTGCCAATGACCATATATCAAGCCGCTGTACCTGGATATTGAGCCAATCTACATTTACTGCAACGCGCTCAAACCAATATTTCAGTGGCCGTTGATTCACCAGCGTAGTGCGGAGCAACGATTGATAGTACGATTCGTCGCCAAACTGTTGGGTACGGATCATCGTTGCTAATTCGTGATCCGTACGTGCAAATAGATCTGTACATTGCGACAGCGACTGCTCTACCTGGATACCTGTTTCTGTGATAGTACGGTGTGAGCGCAGTAAATCATCAGCCCGATGGCGAACGTCGTTAAGACCGCGACCGCTGTCGTGGATGCTGTGGATTTCGTTATAGGCGCGCCGCACACAGTCATCCATATCACGGACTGTGCGCCGGATATCAATAGCAACATCTTGTAATGCGTCCAAATAAACCACTATTTCAGTCATGTATCACCATTACCAACCGCCACCACCATTTGCGGGTTGTGGGGTATTACTATGCCACCAACTCGTTGCTGCGTTATATATATTACTCGTGGCATTTCTGACTTGATTCGCAGTATTATCAACAAAATCAGTAGCTTGCTTCATGACCTCATGCGGATGTTGAATCGCATAACCCACGCCATCAACAACTTTGTTGGCTACCCATTTGGTCGCCTTAACTGCTTGTTCTTTGACATCGATTACCTCCAACACATTACGGAGACTTGCCGCTTGTTCTTTCATGCCAAAAAACTCTAGTCCAGACGCTACACCCTTACCAACAAGCTGTACACTATCAGAAACCAGCAACACCGTACCCACGCCGGGGATAAGTTTTGCTGCCTCTCCGAGTGCCCATTTGACTGCAGCTCGTGATCCTACATCAACTAATTCATTTTTCAATCCTGACCAATCACCAGTTTCAACGAGTTTGAGTGCCAAATCAGCATATTTGACTCCATTGGCAAGCTTTCCTACATAGCCATTAACATCTTTTAATTCTTTACGAAAAATATCATTTATCTCACCAACAACGCCCATGGTACGCCCAAATGTCGTATCAGGGTCAGAAATAAAGCTCCCAAAATCACTGATATTTTTGAGATATCCTGCATATTTATCAGCTTTGCCATAGAAATTTTTCCAGTCAGCAATACCACCGTTAAGACCATCGACCACCATACGAATGCTCGGTAATAGTGTGCCAACTGTCACTCCACCAATCGCAATATTTTGAATCACCTGATGAAACGCAATCTGGCGTTGCGAACCGATCATGGATGTGAGATCATGCTCGGCATCAACAAAACGTTGGGCAGTATCTTGCACAAAACGCGTTACTGCACCACCATGTTCCATCTGAGTAGTATGCTGTCGATACAAGTCACGTGCACGACTACGAACGTCGTTCAACCCTTTCCCTGAGTCATGAATGCTACTCACTTGCTCATATGCATTACGAATTGCAGATTCCATTTCACGCATCTGTACATCAAGTGTATTTGCAAGCTGCTGGAGCTCATTAGGGTTAACGAGAATGTTCGTCATAATATTACTCACTCAACCTTCGTATACTACTATCCATTCCTGAATTTCCATGTCACACATTATTTTGTGATGTCGTCTTATCTATGTGGAAATAAATCCCCCAACCCAAGTTGTAAGATTATTCACTTTTGCAGCCGCACCTTCATATAGATTATGTGCTGCATCTTTTACTTGATGAGCCGAGTTATCAACAAAATCAGTCACTTGCTGCACGGCTTGTTGCGGATTTTGATATACATTAAATCCAGCATCCCACATACGCTTGATATGTGAATGTAAGTCGGTCACATTGCTGACAGTAGCGAGTATATCTGCAACATTTGTATATCCATGTGATTTCGCTACGCCACTTCCCCATTCAGTCACTGAAGAAACTACTTGGACCGCTCCTAGTGCCAGCGCAGCCGGAGCGCTTACCGCAGCCACGCCTATTCCTACCACTGGGCCGATTCCGGCTACGGCAACGAGAACCGTCCGCCGAGAT
>CALFIC010000116.1 GCA_937876225.1 uncultured Chloroflexota bacterium
CGATCTCGCCACGGCGGACTTCACCTTGCGCCACTTCGTGCTCGAAGTGTTTCCGACGAGCGCGCTCGACGCCATGGCGAAGAACAACGTGCTCCAGATCCTCGTGTTCTCGATCTTCGCGGGGCTGGGCCTGTCAGCGATGGGCGAGGAAGCGGCGCCGCTGGTGCGCGGCTGCGAGGCGCTGGCGACGCTCATGCTGACGATCACGGGCTATGTGATGCGCGCGGCGCCCTTCGCGGTGTTCGGCGCGATGGCCTCGGTCATCGCGACGCGCGGCGTGGGGATCATCGTGACGACGGGAGTCGCAGTAGTTACTGCTGTAGCTGGCGCAACAGATTCAGCCTCGATTTCGCTCACGGGTGCGACCACTGCCAAGCGATAACTCACGCGATTGCCACGCCCAATTCGTTGCAATTCTCCCGAATTAATCGAAAGCTTTATCAACGAACGCAATTCTTCATTGGTGCGCGATACGCCGTCAGCACCACGATTGCGCGTATTGCGCAACAAATCGTGGATTTGTTGGAACGACAACGGGCGCTCGCTGGCTCCCACAATCGCCCGCACAAATTGGCGCTCTTCTGGACTAAATGGTTGCGCCGGTGCTACATCATCACTGTTTTCCGCTGCCTCATCGACGGGGACCACATCTTTCACGACCACAGGCACAAGCACCGCAGCGTTTTTGGATGGTGCGACCACCTCGACTTTGGGTGTGGGTGCGGCAAAATCATTAGGCACCACTGTGACCGTACTTACGGGAGCAACTGCAGGCGGTAGGACGATCTGGTCAGCGTCACTTGCTGATGCAGTCCGCTCGTTGCGATCATTGCGACCATTGCGATCGTTCCGTTCAGGACGTTCGGGACGTTCACCGCGCCGGCGCCGTCGGCGCGACTTGCCATTGACATCACCACGCTCATCGGCGGCTACGTCAATGGGGGGTGCCAGTGGTTCTTCACTGCTTCGTTCACCACTGGCGTCACTCGTCAACGTGAATTGCGAAAGTTTGCGCGGGTCTTCACCGGGCAAAAAGACTTCGTTGACTACCCCATCGCTCGAAATCAAAATCTTGCCCCGTCGGGCCGCTTCGTGAATGAAATCTTTGAAGCGCTCGAGTGGGCGGCCATTACCATCTTTGATTTGTTGCTCGCGGAACTCTCCGCCCGACATTTCTTTCATCAATACTTTGAGCGACCCAAATGCCGTCATCATGTTGCGATTGCGTGCTTCGAGCACCGCTTTGACCAACAACTCAAACGCCGCATCTTCATTAAACGCAACGGGCTGCTCTGCGGGTTTCGCAGCTTTAGCAGTGGCATTTGCCGTGGCTCGGGCAGTGGCACGGTCACGCGGCGTGATCCGCTCTGGGGCTCGTTCGACGGGACGTTCGAAATCATCGATGTCACTCACCCGCCGCCCGCTTGGCGTGGCAACGACGGTAGGCAATGATTTACCAATTAATTGTTCATAGAAAATAAATTCGTCGGCGCTTTGGGCCAAATGCGATGACGCAGCCCCACCCACACCGATGATGATGACATCTTTGCCTTGTTGGCGAATCGAATTCACCAACGGAATAAAGTCGCGGTCCCCAGTTACCAACACAAAGGTACTGATGTTGGGCACGGTAAACAGCGTGCGCATAGCATCAATACACAGATTCATGTCGACGCTGTTTTTGATGGGGCGACCAGTACGACCAGCGTCTTTGTCGTAGTAGTAGGTTGGCACATACATCGGCTCGATGTTGTTGGCATACAAGGCACTGGTAATGCGGGGATAACGATACCAGTCGGCGTAGGCCCGCGCCAAAATCACCCGACCGAGTTCGTTACAGCGATCCATGATTATTTCGAAATTGGGGTTTGCGTCCAGCTTGTCACGGACACTGACATAGACATTTTCAAAATCAATGAAAACCGCCACGTCTTTGCGTATTTGCTCTGCCATAGTTACGGTGTGAGCTCCTCAAAATGAGCGCACCTACGCCACCAAAGAGACTAGGGATGTGACAAGTAGCACCCTCGTATCGACACACCAATCAGCATCATGCCGCAAAATATTTTGCGCCGCTGTTTGTTGCATCATTGCAATGAAGGATTGTACTCGTATTTGTAGGTGGTGGACGGTATGCAGTTGCATCCCGTATCGGCCACACCATCCTCAAGCGGCTTCGGCACCACGTGTGTGCACCAAAAAATTCCAAACCACAACAATAATTACCGTTGTGTGTCTGTAGTATACCACACTCGCCTATAGCGCATTTTTTATACGTTATGGGACCGGATCGTGCCCACCGGCCGAAAAAGGATGACAGCGCAACAAACGCTCCACCCCCATCGCCACCCCCCGCAAAAAACCATATTTATCAATAGCCTGATAGGTGTATTCAGAACACGACGGCGTATAAATACAACTCGGTGGCGTTAGCGGCGAAATCCGGCGCTGATAAAAACGCACCATCTGCAAGGCAATTTTTTTCATCTCAATGCTCCTTTTTATTGACTGGGTGGTGCTTGGCGCACCGTTTCCCATACGAGGTGACGCAATTCGGGCACAATCAGTTGCGTCATCGCCAAGTCGACCGCTGCTGGCGAACCAGGCATACAAAAAACCAACGTCTGCCCTATCGTCCCCGCCGTGGCCCGCGACAACATCGCCGCCGCACCCACTTGTTGGTACGACAACATACGAAAAATTTCGCCAAACCCGGGCAATTTACGCACCAACAATGGCTCAATCGCATCAATGGTGGTATCGCGTTTGGCGATACCCGTGCCACCTGTCGTCACAATCATCTGACACCCCGCCGCAACCCAAGCGTCGATATGGGCGACTACCTGCACCGGCTCATCACGCACAATCGCATAGTGGGTCACGTGATGGCCACCGTCGATCAAGAGGCGTTGGGCGAGTTGGCCGCCGGTATCATTGTCAACCGTGCGGGTATCGCTAATGGTCAATACCCCACAACGAATTCCTTGGATTTGGGCATCGGCATAGGTGCGGTGACTAATATGACTCATGGTGCAATACTTTCTTTTGGGATTTTTTATACTAAACCCCAGATTCCCCTGCATCTGGTTGGATAGTATCGTACCATGAAACAAGCACGTTTTGGGTTTGTGTCTTGTTGACAAAAAGCGCAAACACCTTAATAATAACGCACATCACATGGAGGGTTTATGCCGTTACAATTCACAACCGAGGCGCGCGACGCACAAACGAGCGCCCGGGCCGGTCGCATTGTCACTGCGCACGGAGTCATCGAGACCCCAGTATTTATGCCAGTTGGCACCAAAGGCACCCTCAAATCACTCGCCCCCGAAGAGGTGGCGGATCATGGTGCACATATCATCCTCGGCAACACCTATCACCTCTACCTACAACCCGGCCACGAACTCATCGCCCGACACGGCGGGTTACACCGCTTTATGGGCTGGGATGGGCCGATTTTGACCGATAGTGGTGGCTTCCAAGTCTTTAGCCTCAAATACGGCGGCATTGCCGACGAAGTCAAAGGGCGCGGTTCATTCAAACCCCAACCCGGCATGGTCAAAGTCACCGATGATGCGGTCGTGTTCAAGTCGTATATTGACGGTGCCAAGCATATATTTACCCCGGAACGGAGCATCGAAATCCAAAAAGGCATCGGTGCCGACATCATCCTCTGCTTCGACGAGCTCCCTCCCTTCCGGGCCGGCTACGATTATACGCGGCGCTCGCTCAAACGCACCCACGATTGGGAGGAGCGCTGTCTGACCTATCACCAACAGACCTTGCGCGGCGAACACGACATCCCCATGCCCAACCCCGACCAATCGTTGTTTGGCATCGTGCACGGCGGCGTATTCCCTGATTTGCGCAAAATCAGCGCCCAACATATCGGCGGCATGGATTTCGACGGGTTGTGCATCGGGGGCTCACTCGGCGCCAACAAAACCCAAATCTACGACGTGGTCGAGATGACCGTCCCCTACTTGCCCGACAACAAACCACGGCACTTGTTGGGGATTGGCGATGTAGACGATTTATTTGAAGGGGTCGCGCGGGGCATCGACATGTTTGACTGTGTTAGCCCGACGCGGTTGGGACGGCACGGGTCGGCACTAGTGCGCGATGCCAGCAAAAACTTCCGCCTCAATGTCAACAATGCCAGTTGTCGCGATAGCGACGCGCCACTCGATGAATGGTGTGGCTGTAGCGTCTGCAAAAAATATTCACGGGCCTACATCCATCATCTCTTCCGCGCCAAGGAATTGTTGGGGATTCGCTTGGTCAGCCTACACAATGTTGCTTTTTTGCTTCATCTCATGCGTGAGATCCGGCAAAGCATAATAGATGGGTCGTTTGTGGCGTTACGCGCATCGTGGTTTGATGGCGCGAAGACGCACTAGTAACACTACAAGAGGAGTTGTATGAACCAGATTAAGAAAACGTTCGCCAATCCTGCAAACATCGTGTTGATGGCGCTTTCAATTGGAATCAACATCGCAGTCGGTCAGCTCGTCGCAATTCTCAAATTGCCCATTTACTTAGATAGCATCGGTACTGTATTAGTCGGGGCATTACTCGGTCCTATTGCCGGCTTTGTAACGGGAATTTTAGGGACGATTATTTGGGCGTTAACGCTAAATCCAAGCGTGTTACCGTATGCTATTGTTGCCGGTATAATTGGCTTATTAGCCGGATTATTTGGCCGACGAGGTTTGTTCACGAGTAATTCGCCTTCTTGGGTTGGCGCAATCGTTGGTGCAGTTTTTTTCGCGGCTGTATCAGTATTTGTATTGACCCTGTATTCATTCACCGGTGATATCTGGGCGATTGCCGACAAGAACGGCGCAACTATTAGCATTGGTTCACTGTTTGCTAGTAATCAGATTTTATTTGGTACCGTAACGCTTGTTGGTGCTGTACTCGGTTTTCTCCTCATCAAAAATGGTGGCTACATCGGGTTGGCTGGTATTGCAACAGGTATCGTCGCCGCAGCGGTATCCGCACCAATTTCGACCTATACATCAGGTGGATTAAATGGGTCGGGGACAGATGTCTTGGTTGCTGGGTTCTTGGCAGCGGGACAATCTGTTTTAACTTCAACATTAGGCCAAGGAATTATATCAGATCCCTTTGACAAATTAGCATCGTTCATGATGGTTTGGGCAATTATTAATTTGTTACCTCTGCGCGTGCGTGACCGATTCGAACAATAGTCTACTATTCCTAACGCCCACGGGGATTTCCCTGTGGGCGTTGTGTCTTTTCTGCAGGGAGATGCGTATGCCCACCCGTTATGATAGTCTGCATCCATTAACCAAGCTGACGTGGGCATTTGTGCTTATTTTAGCAACCTATATGAGCCCCGTATTATGGCTGAGCGCCATTATCTGCCTAGCGGCTTTGCTAACGACTGCGGCGTCAGCACAACGGGTTAGCATCGTACGTGTCTACCCGTTGTTTTTTATGCCCATCATCGTGTCACTGTTGCTCATTCGTGGTGTATTATTGCCAGATGTAGTCACTCGTCCAATCACTGTTGCTGGATATTCCGTAAGTTTAGATGCTCTGGCAAGCGCAGGATTAATAATTCTGCGCTATTGCACCCTCATCGCGGCATTGTTCACTGTAATTCAGACTACTCCTACTACACAACTGATGCAAGCCCTCGCCGAGCGCGGTATGCCCCGGAGCATCGAATATATTTTGTTGATGGCACTGCAAATCATCCCCGACATGCGTGCTCGGGCGGCGGCCATCCTCGAAGCCCAACAATCACGAGGGTTGGTCATCAAATCACTGGTGAGTCGCGTACGTGCCTTGCTTCCACTAGTTGGACCATTAGTCGTTGGCGCGTTGGTCGACATCGAAGAACGGGCCATGGCGCTGGAATTACGCGCATTTGCTGCCACCAGCCAACCGACGCGGATGGCCGTCATCGTCGATAGTCGCGCACAACAGATTGCACGCACCGCCTTATTACTTTGTGCAGTACTGATTATTGGGCTTCGTATTGCCGGGAGGTTGCCGTCATGACCACACCGATTATCAACGTCAACCAACTCAGCTTCAGCTACCGGCGCCAGCCTCAGCCGGCAATTGCCGATGTATCGTTTGCATTAAATCCTGGTAGTGTCACCGCTATTATCGGCAAAGCCGGGGCCGGCAAAAGCACGTTGTGTGCGTTGCTCGCCGGCTTCATGCCACAGTTTTTTCGTGGCAAAACCAGTGGTAGTCTGCAGGTCGATGGGCGTGACCCACTAGCGAGTAGCATCATCGAAATGTTGCCCCATGTGACGATGGTCACCAGCCAAGCCAGCACCCAAATCTCGGGGGTCTGCTTTAGTGTGGCCGAGGAAGTAGGCTTTGCCCTGCAAAATTTGTCGCTCCCCATCGCCGAAATCACCCAGCGGGTGCAACACGCCATGGAATTGATGGAAATCACCCATTTGGCCGAGCGTTCACCCTTCCAATTATCAGGTGGACAACAACAACGCCTCGTCATCGCCGCAGCCCTCGCCCTCAGCCCACCTGTGTTGATCCTCGACGAACCCACCGCCCAACTCGACCCGCCGGCAGTGGCGGCGCTGGGCGTCACCCTGCGCAACTTGGCGCAGGCCGGGCAAACCATCGTCGTAGCCGAACATCACCTCGATTGGGTAGGGGCCTACGCCGACCGCGTACTGGTGCTTCGTGATGGCCAACTGATTGCAGACGACGCGCCGCGGGCGATTTTGAGCGACGAAAGCCGCGCCGACGGCCGGCCCTACTGCGTACGGCTCAGTCACTATGCCCAACGCCACGGCGTCTGGCTGGCAGAGCACCCCACCGCAATTACACCAGCTGAGCTGAGCGCTGGGATTGATGCGACGGCAACGGTGGCAGAAGTCACCCGCCCGTTGGCCACTGCCCCCACCACCAGTACGATTTTGGACATCGAAAACGTATCATTTACCTACCCCAATGGTGTAGCGGTATTGCACGGCGTCAACCTACACATCGCCCAAGGCGAACGCATCGCTTTGCTAGGGCGCAACGGCGCCGGCAAAAGCACGTTGCTCCGCCACTTCAATGGACTGTTGCGCCCGCAACAGGGTCATGTCAAGTTGTTAGGACACGACATCAAAAATACCGCACCGGGGGCATCGGCGCCCCATGCCAGCATCGTGTTTCAAGATGTGCGCAATCAGTTGTTTGCCGCCACCATCCGGGCTGAAGTCAGCTTTGGACCAAGCATGCTGAAATTATCCGCCGCCGAGGTTACCCGCCGTGTCGACACTGCCCTCGCCATCTGTGGGCTGACGGCATTGGCTGACACTCACCCCTACGACGTCCCAGTCGCGCAACGCCGCCTCGTTGCCACTGCCGCCATCATGGCACTCGAAAGTGACCTCATCGCCCTCGATGAGCCAACCGCCGGGCTCGACGAAGCCAATATCACTCAACTCGTAACCGCCATGGACCACGCCAGTGCGCATGGCCGGGCGGTGGTACTCGTCAGCCATGATCTCGATTTTTGTGCGGCGCATACCGACCGGGTGGTACTCATCCAAGCCGGGGTGGTTGCGATTGATGCACGTTGGGACGAGCTTACCAGTGCGCAGCTCACCGTACTCAAACAAGAAGTGGGCTTGCCGCTCGGGCAAGCCACGTGTGTCGATCGGGCAATTGCGCCACAGAGTGCGTTGGCGCGCGTGTTGTGTCAGCCGTCAGCGTTGCAATGATTCGGGGCGTGTCAACAGCAACGTGGTGGTGCCGTGAGCGTAGATGACGCCGTTGGCGTCGGTGATG
This sequence comes from uncultured Chloroflexota bacterium, assembly GCA_937876225.1. GTDB lineage: Bacteria > Chloroflexota > Chloroflexia > Chloroflexales > Roseiflexaceae > UBA965. The sequence continues at coordinate 7,789 of CALFIC010000116.1, forward strand.
CGCCCATCGGCAGTGGCCGTTTTGCTGCCTATATGGATGGCGCGCCCTTCGGCGCGCATTTCGCCACTTTCGTTGAGCATCGGCTTAGTGAAATTGATTTTGATTTCGAGGGTGACATAGCCCACCCCTTGAGGCAACATCGTCATCACCGCCACCGCCATAGCGGTATCGAGCAAGGCACAGGCCAGCCCACCATGGGTGATACCCATCGGGTTGTAGTGGAACTCTTGGGGCACGACAGTAAACAAGGCATACCCTTCGTGCCATTCTCGGCCGTGGATATCGAGCAATTTGAGCATCGGCGAGACCGGCATATCGCCGGCACGCACGGCATTGATGTATTCGGTGCCACTCATTTGGCGCATCTGATTGATATAGAGCGACGGGCTTTGCCACGTCACGAGGCGCTGTTGTTCTGTCATGACATTCGCTTTCGTTGCATCACAAATGATTTCCCACCCACACGGTTGACAATTTCTTCAATCACCACAAACCCCGCCCGTTGATAGAGCCGGATGGCAGGATTCCCTTCCCTGACCGTCAGTGCCACATCAATCTGGCGCGCATCGGCCACGGCGTTCAAGCCAGCCATGAGCGTCGCACCAATACCCTGGCCATGAAAATCGGGGTGCACGGCGATGGCCAGTTCGTGATGCGCCGTCGGCACATCGACGATATTATCGTGTTGCACCGGACGCGCCCAGGCCGCGCCGACAACCTGCGCTGCCACCACCGCTACCACACCGATATCAGTGGCTTGCCCCCAATCAGCCACGTATTCTTGCAAATCGGGGTGAGTTTTCGCCTCGTGATAACTCTGTGCACCATCCTCACTCATGCGCGCCGCATAATAAAGCATTTCCCACAACGATTCTGCGTCACTCGCCTGCGCGACCCGCACCATAAATTGCATATTTCCTCGATTCACCCCCATGATCCATGAATATTTTAGATGATTTTGCGCAAACTATGGCATAACGCATTAGCAGTGACTTATCATATATCAATACAAAAATCTCTGCGCCCTCCGTGTACCCTGTGCGAGACAAAAAATCTCTCAGGCTGCATATACCCTGTGCGAGACAAAAAATCTCTCAGCCCTCCGGATTATGGTATAAACAAAACAATGCGCATAACACAAGGAACACGATGACCACGGTAATTGCATTTGATGTCTACGGCACACTGGTTGACCCACTCGCCATCGCCGCCGCCCTCGGGCCGTGGTGTGGCGCGCAGAGCCAACTCGTGGCTACCATATGGCGCCAACAGCAACTCGAATACACGTGGCGGCGTAGTGCCATGGGTCGCTATGTCGATTTTGCCATTGTCACCGCCCAAGCATTACAGGCCGCCCTCGCCGATGCCCGCTGCTATGTCAGTAGCGCCGATCAACAACAAATCTGCCAACTATATACCCAACTCCCAGCCGATCCCCACGCCATCACCGCCCTACAATCCCTACGGAACGCCGGCTTTCGCTGTGTGGCGTTCAGCAACGCGACCCCTGGCATGCTGAGCACACTCCTCAATGCAAATGGTATCGCCCAACACCTCGATGCCATCATTAGTCTGCACGAGGTCCGCCGCTACAAACCCCACACCGATGCCTACCACTTCCTAGCACAGCACTGCCAGACCCGGCGCGACAATTGCTGGCTGGTGTCATCCAATAGTTGGGATGTGCTGGGCGCCATCCACGCCGGGCTACATGGCATCTGGGTGCGCCCCGATGGGACACCCAACGAGCCATGGGAATTTGCCCCCGATGTCAGCCTGCCCGACTTCCCGACCCTGGTCGATTATGCCCGTATCAATATTCGCTAACACTTCAGCAGAAATACACTACAATTTATGTCAACTTGTATGATTCATTGGTTCCGCCGCGACCTACGCCTCGCCGACAACCCCGCCCTGACCGTTGCCAGCCAACGTGGTCAGCATCGCGTAATTGCCTTGTTTGTGGTCGATGAACAGTTAGTTAATTCACCCCGAGTCGGTCCCAACCGCCTCGCTTTTTTGGCGGAGCGGTTACGCACCCTGCATGCCGAGCTCCAGCAACACGGCAGTAGTTTGCTGATTGCCTATGGTGATCCTGCCGATGTAATTGTGCAGTTATGTAAAAAACATGGGGCCGCAGGCGTGACGTGGCAAGCCGACAGCGCCCCATGGGCCCGTCGGCGCGACCAACGAGTGGCGGATATTCTGCAACAGCAGGGGGTTGCCACATACATCCGCGACAGCCTGACCATCATGCCGGCCACCAAAATCCTCAGCGACAAAGGCACGCCCTACACCGTATTTACCCCCTATTACCGCAATTGGAGTCGGCAATTACAGGTCGAGCCAGCCCTCCCCGTCCCGCCACTCCAAATGGTCGCCGGACTCCCGACGCAACCACAATGGCCTAACTGGCCAACTACCACCATTCCATTGCCTGACAGCCACGCAGCCACGGCCCAACAATTACTCAGTACCTTTAGCGCTCGCCGTATCAACGATTATGGCGATGGGCGCAATCTGCTGGCCAAGCCCGGCACTTCAGCACTCTCGCCCTACCTACGCTTCGGGATTATCTCGGCGCAGGCATGTGCCCGAGCCGCCATCGTCGCCCAACGCCAAGCACCACCGTCTGCGGAGCGCAGTGGCGCCGAGGTCTGGTTGAGCGAGCTGGCCTGGCGTGATTTTTATCAGCAGATTTTGTATCACTTCCCCCACGTCACCAGTGGCGCATTTCGCCCCATGTACGACGACCTCGCCTGGGACAACAACCCCGCTTACTTTGCGGCGTGGTGCCAAGGAATGACGGGCTACCCCATCGTCGACGCCGCCATGCGCCAACTGAGTAGCACCGGCTGGATGCACAACCGTGCCCGCATGATTGTGGCATCGTTCCTCACCAAAGATTTACTCATCGATTGGCGCTGGGGCGAGCGCTACTTTATGCAGCAGCTCATCGACGGCGATACCGCCGCCAACAACGGCGGTTGGCAATGGGCTGCCGGTACCGGTACCGACGCCCAACCCTACTTCCGGATTTTCAATCCCACCAGTCAAGGCGAGACATTTGACCCCGATGGTGCATACGTCAAGCGTTACGTTCCTGAGTTGGCCAATGTCCCCACCAAATACATCCATGCGCCGTGGCTGATGCCCCCCATGCTGATGCGCGAAGTGCGCTGTCTGATTGGGCACGATTATCCGGCGCCGATTGTGGATCATGCCACCCAACGAGGGCGGGCATTGGCCATGTACAAATTGGTTCGCCCCGAGTAACAGTGGGTATAAACAAAATCCACAAAATCCGTAGCGATTTCCTGTTTACATCTTGACCATATCCTACAGAAGTGCTATATTCTCCCCGTGCATGGTAATCTCCGTAACCCATCGCCCATACACTGGCAATGTCGCCACGCAACACGTTTGTGATTCGCGTGGTTTTGTTGTCTATTACGACAAAAGGAATTGTATGCTCGCCGAAATGAAGCGCTTGCTGGTAGGCAAGCCGCTGTCCAACGAACAACTCGCCCATGAGCGTTTGCCCAAACGCACCGCCTTGGCAGTTTTTTCGTCCGATGCGCTTTCGTCAGTGGCCTATGCGACCGAAGCGATTTTGATTGCCTTGATGTTTGCCAACCGGCAAGCACTGGGGCTGGCAACCCCCATTGCCATCGGGATTACGTTACTCCTCATCACCGTAGCGTTTTCGTATCGCCAAACCATCATGGCCTACCCCCAAGGTGGTGGCTCATACATCGTATCACGCGAGAATCTCGGCACTGTTCCATCACTCGTTGCCGCTGCCTCACTCTTGATTGACTATATTTTGACCGTGGCCGTCAGTATGTCAGCCGGTGTCGCAGCCGTTACCTCGGCCTTCCCTTGGCTCGACCCCTACCGGGTCACGCTGGCCGTCATTTTGATTGCGGTGTTGACGCTCGCTAATTTGCGGGGGCTCAAAGAATCAGGCAACATGTTTGCCATCCCGACCTACGCCTTTATCATCAGTATGTTTGTATTGATTGGTATCGGGTTGTACAACATGGCCACCGGGCATATTGCCCCAGCCCCCACACCATTGATTCCCCATGCCGAATTAGGCCATTCCATCACCATCTTTTTGATTTTGCGAGCCTTTGCCGCAGGATGTACCGCACTGACCGGCATCGAAGCCATTAGCGATGGTGTACCGGCCTTCAACAAGCCCGAATCACGCAATGCCTCGATTACTTTGGTGATCATGATTGTGATTTTGAGCTTGATGTTCCTCGGCATCACGGTGCTCGCCGAGTCATATCACATCATTCCCGATGGTGCAGCCGAGCCCGAAACGGCTAATTCACAATTAGCGCGTGCGATTCTCGGCGGCAGTACGTTTTTTTATTACATCATTCAAGGCGCAACAATGCTGATTTTGATCCTTGCATCAAATACCGCATTTGCCGACTTCCCACGCTTGTCATACTTCCTGGCTGTTGACCGCTTTTTGCCCCGTCAATTCGCCCAACGCGGTGACCGCTTGGTCTTCTCGAACGGCATCATCTTCCTTGGCCTGGTATCAGCGATTCTCGTGATTATCTTTAGTGCCCGCGAGCAATTGTTGTTGCCGCTCTATGCCGTCGGCGTCTTTATGTCATTCACGATTTCGCAATTCAGTATGGTACAGCGCTGGCGTAAGCTCCGTACTCCCGGCTGGGTTGGCAGTGCCATCGTCAATGGGCTAGGTGCCTTGGTGACCGGCGTAGTGCTAGTAGTGATTGCCTCGACCAAGTTCCTCGAAGGGGCATGGGCGGTATTGTTGCTCATCCCAATTTTGGTGATTATTTTGCTCAATATCCGCAAACATTACCTTGATGTGGCTGAGCAATTATCACTCACCGATGCACCGCCCCCAGTCGCATTACGTCGCCATACGGTGCTGGTGTTGATTAGCGGCGTGCATCGCGGTGTCATCCCCGCCTTGCAATATGGCTTGTCACTCACCCCAGACAACATCCGCGCCCTCTACATCGACATGGATGCCGATAGCACCGCCCGCCTCAAAGACAAATGGGGCAAATGGGGCAGCGGCATTGAACTCGAAATCTTGCCCTCACCCTATCGCTCATTGGTCATGCCGATTCGCACCTATATCGACCAACTCTCCAACCGCTATCACGACGACGTCTTGACCGTGGTATTGCCAGAATTCATCCCTAATCGCTGGTGGCAAAACTTCTTGCACAACCAGACCGCCTTGGCCATCAAGACGATGTTGCTCTTTACCAAAAACGTCGTAGTGGTCAGCGTCCCCTATCACCTCGATCATTAATCGACCGCAAAAAATCCCCCCACCAGTTAGCGCTGGTGGGGGGATTTTTTGCATACGGCGTAATGCCGTGGCACGCGGCGAGGGTAATTACCACGACCAACATACGCAAGGGCGTTGCTCTCTGCTATGCAATACCGCCCCGTTGGGGCGAGAGATATAATTCTTCCGCGGAGACACGGATATGCGTAGCCAAAACAAATAGCCGACCAACGGAGATTCCACGCTCCGGGTGCCAGCGCCCTGCATGGAATGACGCTAGGGGTGACATGTTGGCGTTGCGGTCGCGCCCTACATGAAATGACGCTAAGGGTGACATGTTGGCGTTGCTCTCGCACCCTGCATAGAATCACGCTATATGCCACCAAAAAGCCCCCCACGTCCCACATTGTGGGGCATGGGGGGCACGCCACTACGGTTACGGGGTCGTGGTTACCACGCCGGTGTCTTTGATGACTTGGTTGGTGACCAACGGATTTTCTGAGGCCATTTTGTCGAGCAACAACGTCAACTTGGTGTTGGGGTCAATGAACCAGATATTGCCGCTCTTGAGCATCTCGACCATCAATTCACGTTCGCGCAAGCGCAACAATTCGGGGTTCTGGCGAAACGATTGCCCTTGGACCGTCCGTACCTGCGATTCACGGCTGGCGGCTTCGAGGGCTGCGGCCGTGCGTCCCTTTTCGGTGGTCAACGATACTTTGGCTTCTTGTTCAGCCCGGAACAGATTGTTGGACTGTTCGGCTTCGATTTGTTGACGACGCTTGGTTTCGGTTTCGATTTGGACTTCAAGGTTGGCTTTTTCGGCCAACAACTTGGCATACTGATCACCTACATTGATATCAATCACTTTGACCGCTTCGAGGTTGATATAGAGTTGATCAACAGGAGCTTTTTGGCCTTCGCCGGGTGCCGATGTCAAATACTGGCGAATCCGTTGGCTAAATGCACCGCGATCAGTCAAGGCTTGGTCGAGGGTGAATTGGGTACTGGCAGTTTTGAGTGCTTCGCTGATAAAGCCATCGAGCTGGGTGTTGAGTTGATCATCACTCACCCCCAGGCGCCCATACATTTCACGCAACGCATCAGGCGCCGTTTTGCGACTGAAGTCAACTTGAATGTCGATGTCATACAGCTGTTTGTCGCTACTAGCGACATTTTGTTTGATTTGCTGTGATTGGCGGCGCACATTGACGATTTCGATTTTGGTGAATGGCGCAAATGCCCGGAAGAACATGCCTGGCTCTTGGACTCCTTCGACCGCACCTTGGGTCACAATAATACCACGCGTGCCTTCATCAATCTGGGCAAAACGCGTGGTGGCGGCACCTAACGCAAGAATAATTGCGACTAATGCCACAATAGCGACGATTCGTGATTGCATAGAAATCTCTTTCCTTATCAAAAAACCCACGGCTATGACGCTCACAACCAATGTCTGGATGCATCATACCATGGAGCAATTATGAAAATTTGATGTAACAGCGTATTGATTGCATTGATTATGGTATGATAAAAAAGGATTCAGTAATAAATGGAGTGGCTCGCATGCTTACCGAAGAATTAATCCGAACGGCACTCAAAAACGTCATCGATCCAGAAATCGGTCTCGATATTGTCAACCTTGGGCTTATTTACCGTGTCGACATCCTCGAAGACGGCAAAATCGTCGACCTTGACATGACCTTGACCACCCCGGCCTGCCCTGCTGGCCCACAAATCATCGAGCAAGTCAAACGTGAAGTAGGCGCCCTCGGTGACGTCTACAAAAACCTCGAAGACATCCGCGTCAATTTGGTCTGGTCACCATTCTGGAGCCCAGCCTTGATGACCGAAGAAGCCCGCGACCAACTGGGCTTCTTTTAAGCGTCGCACACCCAAACACGGGTACGGACAATTGTCCGTACCCGTGTTTTTTATATGTACATCATGGTTAAACTGGTAATGGTCCACCCACACTGGCGTCAACAGGAGCTTCATGCGCTAAATGGGCAAAATTGGTCTGGAAGCGGCCAGCCAAATCACTAGCCGCCTGTTGCCAGGCCTGTGCATCGCCCCACGCCACGCGCGGGTCAAGGATTGCACTCGGTACATTGGGACAGGTTTGCGGCATCGCCAACCCAAACACGGGGTCCGTGACAAAGGTCACCGCATCCAAATCACCATTAATCGCCGCCGTCACCATGGCACGGGTATATGCTAACGACATCCGCGTCCCCACTCCATACGCCCCGCCGCTCCAGCCGGTATTGACTAACCACACGGTTACATTGTGGGCGCGCAACCGTTCCTGCAATAATTCAGCATACCGCCCAGGGTGCAACACCATAAACGGCGCCCCAAAACAGGTCGAAAAAGTCGCCGTTGGTTCCTTGACACCCCGCTCCGTACCAGCGACTTTGGCGGTATACCCCGACAAAAAATGATACAGCGCTTGGACCGGCGTCAATCGACTAATCGGCGGCAACACCCCAAAGGCATCGGCTGTCAACATGATGATAGTGGTGGGGTGGTCTGACGTACCTGTGACAGATACATTCGACAAAAAATCGAGTGGATAGGCCGCCCGACCGTTTTCGGTGAGCAGCGTATCATCGAAATCGGGCAGGTGCGTCTGCGAGTCGAGCACCACATTTTCGAGCACGGTGGCAAAATGTTGGGTCGCTTGATAAATTTCTGGTTCACCTGTTGCCGACAGCTTAATCGTTTTGGCGTAACAGCCCCCCTCGAAGTTAAAGACCCCCGTCGTGCTCCAACCATGTTCGTCATCACCAATCATGGGGCGCTGTGGGTCGGTCGACAAGGTAGTTTTGCCGGTACCAGACAACCCAAAAAAGACCGCTGCTCGACCATCGCGCCCCACATTCACCCCGGCATGCATGGGCATGACGCCACGTTGGGGCAAAAGGTAGTTGAGCATTGAAAAAACCGCTTTTTTGATTTCGCCAGCATACGCCGTACCACCAATCAAAATCGTCTGCTGGACAATATTGAGGATGATAAATACACCGCTATGGGTACCATGCTGCACGGGGTCAGCCACAAATGACGGTGCATGCACAATCGTGATGGTCGGCGCATCTGCATGCCATTCGCGCCGGAATAAGTTCTGGGCAAACAGGGTGT
>CALFIC010000117.1 GCA_937876225.1 uncultured Chloroflexota bacterium
ATTTATATTTTACATTATTTATCGATTATGAACTAAAAAACATATTTCAAATCAAAAAAAACAAAAATATACTGTAATAATATTGTGTGCAATTTACAAATTAGCACGACCAGATACTAGCTACTATTTAGTATACACCAAAATATATTTATTCCACATTATAAATAACGCAATAATATATTTACTCATTATTTTAAAAATATTTTCTTATATTTCTACAATTACAAATATCCAAGAAATTATTTATCTGCAATAATTCCTTGGATAATGACATCACATACTTCTTGATAGATTTGGCGGATAGAATAATTATTTTCGTGTTCAAAGGTCGGATATGCTGCGGCAAAGCGTCGGCTCACGCCCCAGATAAGAGCTAATATCGTCGTACTCGTCACAACTGGATCAAGGTTCGGGCGCAATGAGCCATCATGAATGCCCAATGCAATCAGGTTAGCTAATGGGAATTCCGTATCTAGGAGTTCTTTTTTGAACCATTTCATTTTATCAGTATCGTTTGTTTCCGCGTAGAGTCGATCAAATTGAACCGCAAACAATGATTGCTCAGGATATTGGAAAAAATGATTCATAAATCCTTGCAAGACAAATTGCAAGCGTGTTGCACCCAACAATTGGGGATTCATTGCATCGGCAGGAATACTTTGGATGAGTAACTCGCCATATAGGCGTAACAACGCCCACACAATTTCAATTCGGTTAGCAAAATAGCGATAAATGGTAGCTCTCGTCACATTGGCAGCTGCAGCAATATCATTGATACCGACAGCGTCAATGCCATCCCGTAAAAACAAGCTTTCGGCCACGCGCAAAATGCGTTCACGCTGGCGACCACGATGGCCATGATAACCGCGCGGATTGGTTAATGCATTCTCATCCATGTGTCGTTACCTTTCGGCGTATCTCACCCAAATCAATTTTTAGCGGGCAGTAAGCCCTTGCACAATCATTTGACAGGCTGCTTCATAAATCGTGCGCTGATTTTGCGCATATTCGACTTCAAACGTTGTAGCAGATGCGGCAAGTCGGCGTTCGAGACCCCAAATCATGGTATATATCGTTGTACTTGTTTTGTGTGGATCCAAATTCGCACGAAGCGAGCCATCACTAACTCCAACCGCAATCACATCAGTGATTGGATCATTGATGATTTGGGCGTCGGTTCGTTTTAATTCTTGGAGTTGTGCATTGTCGGCTTGGGTTGTATACATACGCTCAAATTGCGTAAAGTACAATGCCCGCTCAGGATACTGAAAATAATAATCACAAAATCCCTGTAACATAGCACGCAAACGAGTCACACCAGGCAGCCGCGTATCGGTTGCGTCACTCGACATTGCGCTAATCAGGTTTTCGGAATACCGCCGTTGCAACACCCACGCAATTTCAACACGATTTGCAAAATAGCGATAAATGGTAGCCCGTGTCATACCAACGGCATCAGCAATATCGGCAATGCTGACATTATCAACACCATCACGAATGAATAATTGCTCTGCAATCATCAAAATTCGGTCACGTTGACGTTCACGGTGACTATAATATCCACGTGTATTATTTAACAGGTGCGGCATCAATACTCCTTTGTATTATTTTATCCAACCTTGATTTGATACACTTGTCGTTAAAATTCGCTACAAGGTAATGATTATGTTATACCACTATTCAATTACAAAATCAAAAATAACACGTTATTTGTTAATTGTTTTTGAAAAACCAAGCCGAAGTAATTTATTACGTTTAGTTTCCTACGGAATCAAGTAAATAATTCATTTACAAGGCTTAATTCTCGACAATTCACGTTAGATTTGGAACACACTATTAATTGCCCGTATCAGTACAATCAGGGCGTTCGGCAATAATCAACAATGACATATTTGACGTCTTGTTATTTGCTATATTTTATTTTATGTAATATTTACAACAATTTACACATAAATACATGATCATTTATATCCTATTCCAATCAATGAAATGAATATTTTCTTTATTATTTGCCACAACTTTTCAGTGCAGAAACAAAAAACAGTGCGTGTAGAAAGGAATTGGGAGATTAAATGGGGATGTGTGTACGAACGGATTTACCATCCCCAAACCGCCACACACACACTAGTGACGGAGCTCAAGAGTCGCGAGGGTTGCAATCAGCAACTCAACGCTTGCCGTCAGGCAAACTTCGCCATATGCGGGTGATGCATCGCGGGGATCAACGCCACCCACTCCTTGCGGGTAGATTTCGCGATTGATTGGTAACTGGGTTAAGTCAACCAATTCAGGATGGAGCGCTTGCATAATAGAGGTTTCGTTTTGGGCGGCGTGGTCTATTTGGCTTTGCCAACCGGGAGCGACATCACGGAGCACACTAATCAAACGAATGTCGTGTTGGGCTTGCCAGGTAGGCGCACAGGCATCCCATACCAGGCGTGATGGACCGTGGCCATCTGCAACGAGTGCTTTGAAGCCAGCACGACGTGCTTGGACAACGATATTTTCAAGGATTAATTGAAAAAGCCCAGTTGGTAACCAATAACAATTCCCATCGAGCTGCCGTGGTGGTGTCGTAGTGTCCGCATAATCCATCCCTTGCAACAACGTGCCATCTGGTTCACGCCGGATACGGTCAGGACCAAGGAACAATGGCGGGAAGACAATACCGCCAAATTGTTGGGCGACACGGGTAAATAACCCTGACGAAATCAAGGCATCGGTACCCAACGCACCATGTTCACCATGCCATTCAAGCGTGCCCATGGGCAGATAGCCAATCGGACATGCGGCTATGCGAGTACGAAATTCGTGCGGTAACAATGACGCATACTGTACATTTGCTGACATAGGTTGGCCTAATTTCTATAAAAACACTCACCATGACACATGTGTGCATGGTGAGTACTGGCAAGAGCGCGTGGGAGTCGAACCCACCAACGAAGCTCGTCACCCCGTTCGCCCGTTTTGAAGACGAGGACAGCCACCGGACCACATGCGCTCTCATAGCGTATTGTAACGCAAATTCAATCGGTGTACCACTCCCTCGTGTATCCACTTGAAAAACACGTTACGGCAATAATGGTCCTGGAGTTGGCGTGCGTGTAATCAGTGCATTTGACAATTTCGCACCAATTGCAATAACTTGACCATTCCGTAAAGAAATTGCTGAATTTGTATATGATGCAGCAATCGCAACGGCATTATTAACAGACCCAGGAATAGTTGCACGATTATTGGAGTTTAGTCCCCAGGCAATTACTTTACCAGTATTGAGTAATGCCAAGGAATATTGGAGACCCGCTGAAACCGCAACAACGTTTTGCGCAGCTGTCGCAGGAACTGATATTTGGCCAAATCGGTTATCACCCCACGCAACAATGGTTCCATCATCGCGGAGTGCAAGCACATGGTCTTCACTTGCACTAATTGCAATCACATTTGATAAATTTGCAGGAGGGGCCATAGTACTGTTAGACAAATACCCCCACGCAACTACTGTACCATCTGATTTCAGCGCAATCGAATAATCTCCTCCTGCGGAAATTGCAATTACATCAGTAGCATTGCCTGGTACATATGTTTGGAAGTAATTATTGCGTCCCCATGCAACGACCGTTCCATCTGATTTAAGTGCAAGGATGTGTTGAGCACCAGCATCAACTGCAACAACATTGTTTAATGCATCTGGCGGAACGAGTTGCACACCATATGTTGATGCACCCCATACGTGCACTGCCCCATTACGATCAACAGCAATAGAATAATTAGGGCCAGCAGCAACGTCGATGAATCGTTCGGTCTTAAGCGTATCAGGGATAGTTGATTCACCCGACAAATTACTCCCCCAAGATACGAGCGTCCCATTCGTCATTACCCCTAAACCAAACAATGCCCCAAATACGATTTTTTTCACTGTGGAAGCCGACATCGTAGGAGTCAATGATGGCGTCAACGTAGTCGATGGGGTGTAGGTTGTCGTACGAGTGTAGGACGGCGTGCGGGTGTAGGACGGCGTGCGGGTGTAGGACGGCGTGCGGGAAGTCGTGATAGTTTTGGAATACGTCATTGTTGCAGTCGCACTGGCGATCAATGATGCAGTGACGGTTGCAGTCTCACTGGGGGTCAATGATGCAGTAGCGGTTGCAGTCATACTTGGCGTCAGCGACACAGTGGCGGTTGTGGTCACGGTAGGAGGGATCGATGCCGTAACACTTGCGGTAAAAGTAGCTGTTTTTGACGGCGTATAGGTAGATGAGGGAGTATAGGTAGTCGTCACGGTATACGATAAATTGGGAGTATTTGTGACCGTGCTTGTCAATGACGGTGTGAGCGTTGGTGTTGCCGTAAATGCCCCATTGGGTGTGTTGGTTGCGGTATTTGTCAAGGATGGCGTTGTAACGATCAACCCGGTAGGTGTTTCGGTCATAAAACGCAACCCATTATTTGCGGCAGCAGTGGCAATAATCGGATCGGTATATGACCCAAAAGGAATAATCACCGGTGTGTTTGTAGCAGTACCCGTAGAAGTAGCAGTGCCTGTCGTTGTGGCAGTTGCCGATGGTGTGGGAGTTTCGCTCGCAAAACGTAATCCTTGGCTAGCAGCAGCAGTAGCGACCGCAGGATCTACACCAGATCCAAAAGGAATCGTCAACGCAGTATTTGTTACCGTAGGAGAAATCGTCGGGGTTGGGGTTTCGCTAGCGAAGCGAAGCCCTTGATTTGCTACTGAAGTGGCAACAATTGGGTCAAGGTTTGAACCATAGGGAACAACTACTGCAGTATTTGTGGCAGTACCTGTTGGTGTAACTGTGCTTGTGGCTGTAGCAGTGCTCGTCAGTGTATTTGTGGCAGTGGCCGTAATTGTTGGAGTCTCAGTCGTTGTTGCAGATGCAAAACGAATACCATTATTTGCAGAGGTTGTGGCCACAATCGGGTCTAAATTTGTACCATACGGCACTACAATTGCAGTATTGGTTGCAGTTTTCGTAATTGTGACCGTCGGAGTTTCTGAAGCAAACCGAATGCCATTATTCGCAGAGGTTGTGGCAATAATTGGATCTAGATTTGAACCATACGGCACTACAATTGCCGTATTAGTTGCAGTGCTTGTCGCAGTCGCAGTTGCAGTTGCAGTTGCAGTACCTGTGGCAGTTGGTGTTTCGGACACAAAACGGATACCGTTATTTGCCGCTGCAGTTGCAACTGCAGGATCAATATTTGAACCGTAAGGTATTACAAAAGCAGTACTACTTGTCGCAACTGCAGTTAGAGTTCTTGTAGTTGTATTTGTAGCCGTCGCCACATTCGTTGCGGTGCTGGTGTTCGTCACTGTACTCGTAGCCGTCGCCGTATTTGTCTTGGTGATCGTACTCGTAGCAGTATCTGTCGCCGTACTAGTGGGTGTATAGGTATTCGTCGCCGTAGACGTATTTGTGTCGGTTGGCGTGCGGGTGCTCGTTGGCGTACTAGTAGCCGTCGCCGTATTTGTCTTGGTGACCGTACTCGTGGCAGTATCGGTCGCCGTGCTGGTGGGTGTATAGGTATTCGTGGCCGTCGGCGTGTCAGTATCGGTTGGCGT
>CALFIC010000118.1 GCA_937876225.1 uncultured Chloroflexota bacterium
ACGGAGTATGATCGACGAACTGACGCTCGAGAGGGTCTATGGGACGGGGCACGCCATAGCTGGTTTGCGGTTGCCACGTGCTGGTCTGGCTACTGAGGGCGACGGCTACGTGTACCACTCGATCGGCGGGGTGGGGTGGGATGGTATTGCTTGGGGCTACATCGGCATCGTTAAAGATGCGCCAGTATTCGGCAGTTTGGCGCGTGCTACTGACCGTGCCTTCTTGGCTGGGGAGGACTTGGCTGAATCCGATGCCATCGGTGTGGACCGTATATACCGGGAATTCGGGTGGCGTGGTGGGGTCGGGCATCACGCGCAGGCGCTCAAACGGTGAGGCGACGGGTTGGTCGTGGGCATCGACGGTGCGCATCCAGACCTGGTCGCTGGTTTGGTCGACCATGATTTGCACGCGAATGTCGGCTTGGCTGGGGTGGAGTTTGATGGTGATTTCGCACAGTCCATCAGCGATGGCGAGGCGATGTCCGATGACTTCGGCCTGCCGGCGATCGAGTCCAAACAACACCGTGCCACATGGGAAGGGACGGGGGTAATCGGCGAGGTAGTTTTGTTGCATCAAATCGGTGTAGGCTTTGTACCACGGATCTTCTTCGAGCGCCCCCAGGGTGGGTGATATAGCTTTGACTTTGGCAAAAATTTCGGCAAAAGTGCCGATTTGGTCTTGATGATGTTCGGCCACGCGGATATCCCAGACGCTGTTGTGACCGAGGTGGAGCATGATGCCGTCAGGACGAGTGGTGACACAGACGCCGAGGCCACCGTTGCCGAGCAGTGCGCCCGCAAAAAAATCAACTGCGGGTTTGGCGTGCACGATGGCGTGCTGTTGGGCTTGGTGGTAGGGATCAAACGTCATTGTCTTCTCCTTTTCGAATGGTTAATGATAGAGTGCGTCAACCCCAATTAGGCGCCAAGTAGGAGCTCCAAGTGTAATCGATGTTAATTGTTGGTCGGCGAGGTTGTATTGCATGATGCGGGTATTGCTGATGAGCAATAAAGTAGTGTCATCACGCCAAAAGAGATTGTCGACGCGCATCCCAGTAACGGTGTATTGTTGGCTGGCATCCGCAGATTGTACGGTAACGCTATCACCCAAACGGTAGGCGAGCCATTGTCCGTTGGGTGACCAACGTGGTTGTTGGCCATTGCCAACACACAGTAGCTCGGCTGTGCTATTGCTGATGGTGCAGATTTTGGGAGTGGTGTCGGTATTAAGAGTAAACCATAATTGGGCACTTTTGGGGCGCCAGACGAATTCACTATAGGCATTGGTGCCTTCAGCCATGGTGGTGAGTGTATCGCTCATACCATTGCCTTGGATGGTGTACATGTTGCCGTAGCGGGCACAGATGAGGTTTTGGCCATCGGGAGCCCATACCATGCTATCGCAGCGACTATTGACGGTATGGCGGGTATTATCGGTGAGATTGAGGATAGTAATGTCGGCATCGTGTGGTTGGATGGCGATTTGGGTGCCATCGTCGCGAATAGCCACAAAATCAATGGTGTTACTAAGTACCACGGTTTGAGTGAGTTGATCTTGCTGGATAATCAGATTTGTGGTGGTTGTGTCAGCAAAAAAAAGCGTCGCCGCCGGTAGGGGTATTGCGCTAATAGTGGCTATTGCCTGTGGCGTAGGCACTACTGGTATTGCGGTGACGGTGGGATCTGATGGTAGCGGTGTGGGAGTAGTTGCGCACCCCACCAAAAAAAATAGCCCTAGCACCAAAAACCACCGCATATACCCTTGTATCGATTGAATGTGCGTGATGCCGCACCAATGGACGTATTTATTCATTTTTTTATCATACCATGCCATGGTATGATGCCCATACGATAGTGATAGGTAGCGATAAGGAGGCTGTTATGGCCAAAATTGCCTTGATTGGGGCTGGTAGTGTGGTATTTACCCGCAATTTGTGCAGTGATATTTTGTTGGCGCCGGCCTTGCAAAACTGCGAAATTGCCTTGATGGATATTGATCCGACACGCCTCGACACTGCGCGCCAACTGGTCCAAACCATTATCGACAAACGCGGGTTGCCTGCGACCGTAACTGCCACTACTGACCGTCGCACGGCAGTAACCGGGGCGCGCTATGTGATTACCACCTTCCAACAAGGTGGGCTGACGGCCTACCAACAAGACATCGACATCCCCCAGCGCTATGGCGTTGAACAATGTGTGGGCGATACCCTTGGACCGGGCGGCGTGTTCCGTGCCTTGCGTACCATCCCGGTATTGTTGGGGCTGTGTGACGATATGGCGGCGGTAGGGCATCGTGATGCGCTACTCCTCAACTACGTCAACCCGATGGCCGCCAATTGCTGGGCCGTCGATAGTGCCCGTGGGACGCCCCATGTGGGCTTGTGTCATAGTGTCCAAGGCACCAGCGAAATGCTGGCCCAATGGGCCGGTGTGGCCTATGACGACGTGGTCTATCATTGTGCGGGGATTAATCACCAAGCCTTCTTTTTGCGCTTCGAAACCCGTGATGGTCGGGATTTGTACCCTGCTATTCGTGCTGCGGCCCAGACTGCTGACATTTATGGCAGCGAGCCGGTGCGGATTGATTTGATGCGCCATTTTGGTTATTTTGTGACCGAATCAAGTGGTCATGCTAGCGAATATTCGCCCTACTTCCGCAAAACAGCCGCCATGGTCAATGAGCAGTTGGTGCCCAAATTTACTAGCGCACACGACCATTGGTTCGACAATGGCCGTACTGGTGGTTATCTGCGCCACTGCCTCGAACGTGAAGTCATGGTCGCCGATGAACGCCAAGCAATGATTGCCGGTGCTCGCGACATCCCGTCGATTCGCTCACACGAATACGGCTCGCACATCATCGAAGCCATCGAAACCAACATTCCTACCCGTATCAACGGTAACATCCCCAATCGAGGTTTGATTACCAGTTTGCCCAATGGCTGCTGTGTCGAAGTACCCTGTTTGGTTGATGGCAACGGCATCCAAGCCACGCCAATTGCGCACTATCCGGCCCAACTTGCTGGGCTCAATCGCACCAACATCAATGTGCAAGAATTGATTGTGCAAGCGGCTATCAAGGGTGATCGTGAAGCGGTCTATCATGCGGTGATGCTTGACCCATTGACGTCTGCCGTGGCCACCCTCGACCAAATCCGTCACATGGTCGATGAATTGATGATTGCCCAAGCACGTTGGTTGCCCCAATTTAATTAGGCATGGTGAGTTTGCTATTTTTGGCTCACGCCGCGACATTCCGTAGCGGCGTGGGATTTTTTGGGTAAATTACCATGATTTGGTACGTGTTTTTGAAAAATGGCGTGGTTTACTTGTGACATCGTGGTGTTGTTCGTACAATAGAGGCAACAGCGATGTCGATGGATTGTCTCGACATTGGTGATGTGGTGGAATTGGTATAATGGAGGGGTCATGCGTTGTCCGTATTGCGCTCATGGTGAGAGTGACGTCATTGACACCCGCAAACTCGATGCTGGTAACTCGATTCGGCGGCGCCGCCGGTGCAATCAATGTGGCAAGCGATTTACCACCTATGAACGGGTCGAATCGGTCAGCATTGTGATTGTCAAGAAAAACGGCGAACGTGAGCCCTATGACCGTGATAAGTTGATGCGTGGCGTGATGACGGCCTGCTATCGGCGTCCTGTGGCGGCTCAACGGGTTGAGCAACTTATTTCGGACATTGAATCGGAATTGTTGACCACCTATGAATCTGAAGTGTCGTCGGTGGCGGTGGGTGATGTGACGATGCGCTTGCTCCGTGAACTCGATGAAGTCGCGTATATTCGGTTTGCATCGGTTTATTTGTCGTTTGCCGATATCGCACATTTGCGCCGTGCGGTTGATGAATTGTTGTTGCGCGACAGTACCTTGATTTCGCCTTCGCCTACACAGGAAAAACTATGAAACAAGAACCAAATTCGAGTTGGAGTCGCTTGACCATGCCGGCCAACGAATACCTGTCACAGGGATTTCGTTCGCTCAATTGGATGACCGTTATTCTCTATGGCGTGGGTGCCGGGTTATTGATGCCGATTTCGTTGGTGCAATCCAACGTCCTTGCCGTGGTGGCTGGGGTTGTCCCCGTGACCGTCGGTTTGTTGTTGGCCCGCAGTGCCAAAGGCTTTTATGGCTTGTATGGGTTTGTGACCGGCTTGATTGGCGCGATTACGAGCACCACCTTGCTGGCAGTATTGATTTTTCTGACCGGCAATGCCGCCATGGTGGCGCAGTTGTCACCTGGCTCTGTCACACCGATGAGCACATGGTTGACGGCGAGTGGCTTTATCTCGTTTTCGTTGATTGCCTTCTGTACCTTTGGGACGATTACCACCGGCCGTATGGAAGAACGCAACCGTGAAGCGCGCAATCAAACTGCGTCACGCGGTGGTACCCTCGAGCGGGCCGGCGCGATCCGCGAAGTAAGCGACATTCGTGGCTTGTTGTTGCCACAGCTCGGCTGGTACGTCAATAATTTGTTCAAGAAAAAGGGCTATGTCTTGCGGGACTACAAATTCACCGACAAAGATCGGTACGTAGATTTGTGGTACGACTACCAAGATGCCGTCTGGCAGATTCGTTGTGTCGTCGCCGAAAAAGTCTCTGCCGGTGTGGTCGAAAGTCTGCTCCAAGAAATGAAGCGGGCTGGTACTCCCAAAGGGATTGTCGTTACCTCTACGGAATTTGCCAGTGGTGCCACCAAAGGTGTCAAAGACAAACCGGTGGTGTTGATTGATGGTGATACCTTGTTCGAGATTTCGCGCTAAATTGGAGATTTTGGGCGAAATTGGAGATTTTGGGCGAAATTAAAAATTTCGCGCTACTACTGATACACAAAAGGAGTGTGTGGGCATGCAAATTCGTTTGAATGATCGAATTGCCGTGGTGACGGGTGGGTCACGGGGGATTGGCCGGGCGATTTCGCTCAGCCTCGCCACCACCGGCGCTACCGTCGTGGTCAATTATCGGGGTAATCAGGCTGCCGCCGATGAAACCGTCGCCGCCATCGTGGCTGCGGGTGGGCAAGCAGTAGCAATCCAAGCCGATGTGGCCAACGGCGAAGACGTCGAGCGTTTGTTTAAGGAAGTCAATGAGCGCTTTGGGCGCATCGACATCCTCGTCAACAACGCCGGTATCACCCGCGATACCTTGATGCTCCGCATGAAAGACGATGATTGGGATGCCGTGATGGACACCAATTTGCGTGGGCTCTTTTTGTGCACCCGTGCTGTGTTGCGCCCCATGACCCGTGCCCGCTGGGGGCGCATCATCAATATCACTTCGGTGGTGGGCTTGATGGGCAACGCCGGCCAAGCCAATTATGCGGCTGCTAAAGCAGGCATTATCGGCTTCACCAAGTCTGTGGCTCGCGAAATCGGCTCCCGCACGATTACCGTCAACGCCGTCGCCCCTGGCTTTATCGACACCGAATTGACGGCAGTGCTTGGCCCCGAAACGCGCGAAGCGCTTATCAAACAAATCCCCCTCGGCCGCCTCGGGACCCCCGATGACGTGGCTGGGTTGGTGACCTTCCTCGCCTCAGAACAAGCTGCCTATATCACGGGCCAAACCTTTAACAGTGACGGTGGCATGGTAATGCAATAACGGCAACAAAATCCCCCACCGCCATATTTGGCGGTGGGGCTTTTTTGTGTGCGATTACCGGGTAAGCTAGAACCCGACTTTGATGATGGTGCGGCCAGTTTTGTCCTGAAAGAAGCCAACGCCGTCTTGGATGAGTCCTACGAAAAATCCCATCTTGGTTTCTTGTTGTTTGATGCGGATGCGCCCGACGATTTCACATTCTTCACCGGGCAAGAATTCATCCTCGACAAAGGGAATTTTCCATTTTTCGGGTGGGCGTGGCGTAATCGCCCAGCGGTAGGGGTAGCGTTTGGCGGCGCCACCGGCGTTGGCATCCCAGTCGACCCCAATCCGCCAGAACCCACCCGACTTAGCGACGTATTTGCCATCGGCAATCGACGAAAAGGCATCGTTGGTGGTGTATTCAAACCCCGATGCTGGTCCGTATGTGCGGATGGGCACGGTGCCGGTGTTTTTGATGCGCATCGTGACGGTCAACACATCACCTAGCTCGAGGAGCTGTGGCGCCATGTAGGTGTAGGTAATCAATGCCTGTGGTTGACCACTGGACTCGATAGTGATTTTGTCACTTTTCTGGACAATATTGCCGTAAAGGTCTTGGGCACGGATAGTGTAGGTGTAGACGCCGTTATCGAGAATCAACCCATCGGTGGTTTTGCCGTTCCAGACTTGGCGATGCAAGGCCGGGCTGGTGAGTTCACCGGTGACAAACGGCAAGGTGCGTCCGTCGGGGGTGGCAATGGTGATGTCGACGGTGGCGGTGACCGGTAGTTGGTAGGTAATCTCGGTGACGTCGTTGCGCCCATCAGCATTGGGGGAAATAGTGGTAGGGAACGACAACAGATTTTCGATCATGGGCGGCGGTGCATCGGCACTTTTGATGGTCAAATCAACTTGGGCGTCGTTTTTGGTGCCTGCAGGGGTTACTGCAGTGATGACCACGTGATAGACGCCACTCGCGAGCGCTCGTTGCAACCAGATTGGGTCGTTGTTGGGGGCGGTGCCGTCGATGCGGAGCTGGTAAGGGATGCTCGAGGCGGTGCGTTTGACGTCTTGGCGCAATACATAGCGCGTGCCGTTGGCATCGACGAGTGCGACCGATACCAAGGCCGTTTGGCCGATGGTATACGACAGTGATACGGATTCCTCAGCGCCACTCGGCGTCAATGTCGTGGCCGAAAGGCTGACATTGCTGAGTACGGGTGCGGTACTACAGCCGCTCAATATGATGAGCCCGAGCAGGGCTGTACAAATCCCAACAAGCCAACGCATCATGCCTCTTCTCCTTCGGTGCTGGGATAGCGCCGTGAAAACCACGTCAGCGCGATAATACCCAACAACACCCCAAACCATAATGTACCAAACCGAATCAACATGGTGGCGGCGGCTGCCGCGGCAGGACTCATTGGCACCATCCAAATCAACAAGCCACTCGACGATGCTTCTGATACTCCGAGTCCACCAGGGAGCAATGATACCAAGCCAAACAATGTCGATGCCGCAAAAATAAACGTGGACTGTTGCAACAAGAGCCAGGTGGGGACAATCCCTAGTCCTTCGAGCACATAGACCAGCGCCACACATTCACAAAACCACGAAACTACACTCAAAAGTGTAGCGCCAGCGAGCATTTTCCAACCTAATAGGGATTTACTCGATTGGTAGGCGTTTTGGATCGGTGCGGCAAAGCGGGTATGCGCGATGAGTGCCAGTAGGCGATTCACGAGTGATTCTGACTGCAACACGCCAATCCCGATGACGGTAGCACCTACCAAAATCCAAAACAATGGTAGCGCGGGGGGATAGAGCGTCAAGCCGCTTCCCATCAATAAGAGCATGGCAATTCCATCGGTCATCCGCTCGGCCACGATAATCGGTGCCGAAGTGCTGACGGGGGTTTGGTTGATACGCCGGAGCAAGTATGATTTGAGCACTTCACCTACTTTGCCCGGAGTGACCGCCATTACCATTCCAGCCGTAAACAACAAGGCACTATCTCCACGACTCACGTCGGTGCCAGCACCGATATGGCGTAGATAGACATCCCATTTGAGCCAGCGTAGGACATAATTGAGTGCCGTAAATCCTAAGATGGCCGGCATGGTTTGCCAGGCAAAACGTTGAAAACTCGCCCCTACTTGACCAATATCGCCTGCCAATCCCAATATGGCTACTACTACTACCCCAATAATCAATGAAATAATAATGCGTCGTCGTAATTGTGTAACCACACCCGCTCCTCTCGCCGTATTACTCGCATTATACAACGCCCGATGGGGGTACATACGCCGTACATGACGTATGTACCCCCAATCTTATTCACAGGTGTCAATTATGGTTGTCGCGTGTCCAAAATCAATGATGCCCCAGGAATCACGCTCCGCTGTGTCAACACACCGGTGGTGGGATTGAGTTCATACAAACCTTGCTCTTTGACGTCGCTGGATTCAAATTTGGCAATGATGATATGTCCGTCGACGTTGGCAATATCGTTGATATTGTTCCAGGTATCGCTATCGTACTCCCAGTACGTTTGTGCCCACGTAGTCAAATTGGTTTTGTAGATGCGTACTTTGTCGCCATAATTGGGCCACGTATTGTGCAAGGTATACAAGTCATTGCCTACAATGACGCCGTTGAGGGGGGCGCGGTCGATATTGGGCAAGGCCTCGACGGTGGTGGCGCCGGCTCGGTAGCGAAACATGTCGATGACGGGGTAGCCCTCTTGGGCGGCCTGCTTACTCGCGAGATTGGGGATATAGAGATAGTTGCCATCAATAATGAATTGCTCGACGCCGATAATCGTAGGAGGGAGTTGGATTTCGCGGATCAGGGCTAGTGTTTTAGGGTCGCGGACTTGCATCTCACGCCCCAGTAAATCACTCGAATCACCCCAATGTCCCCCGCCAAATATAATCAATTCATCATGAAATAGGGCACTCTGGTGGAAGTACATATCGTGCCACTTCGTAACCACTTCGGTTTGGGCTTCGATCTGCCCATTGGTGCGATTGATACGCATGGCCTTGGCCACCATGCCGTTTTCGGTGCAGAGGACAATCAGGGCGTCGCCATCTTGGTGGACATTCGTTGGTTCTACACACGTGTCAAATTGTTGTTCGTGAGTGAAGTCAGGGGCAAGCTTGGCGACTTTGTGCATATCTACATCATTATCACCGGCATAGCCAAACCAAATATGCTGGCCATCATAAATAGCTGAGTGAATATATGATGTCACAAAGCTCCGTGTGCCAATTGGTTGTAGTGTGGTACGATCGACAGCGGTAATTTCGGCATTGCCGTAGCCGGGTACTGCCCGTTCGCCAGCAAAGACATAGAGTGGTTGACTAGGGAGTCGGGTCGGGTTGAGCGTATTGGTGGTGCAGCTACAAAGCAAACAGATGAGGCAAAGATAGAAGTATTTCATGGTAATCGTAGCCTTTCTTATGGATTCCAGCCGGCGGCTATGCGATAAATATTGGCGGACATACCGATTTCATCGGGAGCGACAGCATTTTTGCTGACATAATCAGCCATGAGCGGACCGTAATTGACTTTGAGCCATTCGGCATACAAGGGGTGGTCACTGTCGACATTGACGCCCACAGAGTTATAGAATTTCCAGACTAATTGTGAGCAGTACAAGGCTTTATCGGTGTATTTGTCGAGTAGGTTGTAGTTGTAGGGGGTTTTGCCGTTCGTACCGTATTTGGTGACCAAGGTGTCGAATTTTTTGGCGATGGTGGCGGCATCGACCCGACTGCGGTGGATGCCTACGTAGTAATTGGTTGATTTCCACGTGTCGACAGGTTTAAATTGTACGCCACCTTCATTGGATGATTCGTAGACACTCAGCTTACCGCTGTAATAACCATAATAGAGCCCGGCATGTTCATAAACCAGGGCCCAGTATTTGCAGAGCGGCACGACAATCCATTGTTTGCAGCCCAGCAGGCCGGTGCGCCGGAGCATGATATCGCCTTTTTTGAGGTTGTCGTAGTGGGTTTTGGTTAATTTGCCGGCCATATATTGATCGCCGGTAATGAATTGGATGAGTTGGAGGAGTGTTGACGTGCTTTGGGCGCTAGCCAAATGAGACTTGGGGCGCAGGCGTTCAAATGCGGGGGTAAGGGCGTCGATGTCTGCTTGTGATTGTGCCGAAAACAATGCGAGCGCCACGGTGGCGTAGTCGTTGCTGGCAAGGGCGTTGCTGGCGGCGGGTGAGCTTCCAGGCCTCGTTGGTGTCGGTGTAGAGCACGGGCCACATCACCAGGAAGGCCACACCCATGGTCGGCACGCGGCAGCCATGCCGGTAGGCCGTCACGGCATGGCCCAGCTCGTGCAGCACCTTGGCCAGGCTCAGCGCGACGCCGATGCCCAGCAGCCCG
>CALFIC010000119.1 GCA_937876225.1 uncultured Chloroflexota bacterium
TTTTGACGATATCAGAGACGGTAGTAGGGATTTTGATCTGGCCTTTGTTGTTATTGCCCCAACCGATGACGCGACCATTACTGAGCAACGCCAGGGTATGACTCTCACCGGCACTCACAGCGACCACGTTGGTCAAACCGGGGGGGACGCTGGCTTGGCCCGCAGTGTTGTCACCCCAAGCGACGACCGTGCCATCGCCCCGTAGTGCCACGGCGTGGCGATCACCACCGTCGATGGCGACCACATCGGTCAACCCGGCCGGAACGTCGACTTGGCCTTGGAGGTTGCGGCCCCAAGCGACGACCGTGCCATCGGTACGCAACGCAAAGGCAAAGCGGGCGCCGGCACCGACCGCGCGGATGTCCGTTTGGGCATCAGGAGGGATATTCCCTTCGCCATAGAGGTTTTCACCCCAGGTATAGAGGTTGCCGTTTTCGTCAAGTAGATAGGCGTTGCCGATCGCGGTGGCCACATCGACAAACAGCATGTTGGCGTACTGGGATGGGATGGTTGATTGCTGGATGCCCCGTTCGTTTTGGCCCCAGGTGGCTAGGGTGCCGTTTTGCATCAAGCTGACCACATACAAGTCCCCGATGGCAGCCTTGATTTGGGCAAAGGGCCCGGAAGTCGGAGTATTGGTACGCGTCCTGGTGGCCGTCGGGGTATACGATGGGGTAACGGTGTTGGTGAAACTCGGCGTTGGGGTATCGGTTTCGGTGGGCGTATCAGTTTCGGTGTTGGTGGGGGTATCGGTAATGGTGGGTGTGTAGGTATTGGTTGGTGTATAGGTCGGCGTATAGGTATTCGTGGGGGTGTTGGTGGGCGTATTGGTGGGGGTGTAGGTTTTCGTATAGGTGGGCGTATATGTGTTTGTGGGGGTATTGGTCGGGGTATTGGTGGGCGTGTTGGTGGGCGTATAGGTGTTGGTAGGGGTATTGGTCGGTGTGTTGGTGGGCGTATTGGTTTTGGTATAGGTCGGGGTAAAGGTGTTGGTGGGCGTATTGGTATAGGTTGGGGTAGCGGTGTTCGTGGGCGTATTGGTATAGGTTTTGGTCGGGGTATTCGTTACGGTATTGGTAGGAGTTTTGGTTGGAGTATTCGTTGGGGTATTGGTCTTGGTCGGAGTATTGGTGGGCGTTGGGGTTGGACCGAGGTCGGTAATTGAGTAGACCACGCCGTTTTTGAATGAGTTATCACACAACGGATCGGATAAATCCCAATTACCGCCAGTGACGGCATAGTTACTATCAAAGTAGGGACTAGAGCCTTCTTTGGTAGGTGGTGCAAGTTCAAAATAGGCCCATTCAGTACTTTCAGGCACTTGGTCGTAGATGAAGTTGAGTGGTACTGTTAAGCCACCGACATTATTGGCAGGAATGATGCCGCCGTCATAGTCGCCGGCAGGGACACTAATTAACCAGACATTAGAACCAGTGGTATGGGTAAAGGTCGTACTCCCAAAAGCGCCAGCGGTAATCGTACCAATAGTAAAGTCACTATCACTCACCGCGGGACCAGGATTAAGGGGATTACGGCGCAAGGCAATTTTGGTGTTGGCCGTCACGCGTCCATTGATGCGGATGTTGAGGGCGGTGGGACTACTGCCTTCGATGGCGATACGATCGCGCGATGTACCCATGTCGATAAAAGGGGCGATACCAAGGGTGATCTTATCGAGCAAATTACCACACCCAGGACAGACCGACTGTATGCCAAAAAATCCCACGTTGCGTACCCCATTCCAACCGCTACTCGGTAGGGTATGGACGCCGCTATAGACTCCCCATCCATTGATGACCTGGGCAGTGATATTGCTACTGCCGCTCGGGGTCGTTGCACTGGCATTGGTGGCATTGATATTGCTATTAATGGTGGTACTGACGCGGATGATTTCTCGATCATAGGTATCAGCAGCGACTGAGCCTGCGGGTAATCCGCTCGGTATCCCAAAGCGTAAAGAGGCAATGTCGGTGCGGTTTGATCCGCCACCATTGTGATAAAACTGAAATGAAATAACGTCGTTATTAGCGACGCATATAGGTTGATACAAGAATGACGCTACATCCGCATTGAGCGATGCATACCAGGTGCCATCAGGTACACGGCCATCTATACGATTCAGCTCGATAACCCGGGCACTGATACCAAACGCACCTCCATTACATTTTTCTTGTACCGATGGGTGTGCCGTATACCAGCCGCGCATATGTTCTTGTCTGAGATACGACCAATTATTATTGGCGGTGACACAGGTCGAATCGGTGTTTTCAAATGATACATTCGAAAAAATCCGCCCTGCCCCATTGGCGGTATTAATCGTCGGATTACTCGTGGTTGGCACCCCCGTTTGCGTGGGCGTCAATGCTCGTGGTGCCCGCAAGCGGGCCACGGGTGTACGCGTCGCAGTAGCATTGGCTGGTGCGGCCTGAGTAGGACGCAATGATATTCCGGAAAGTATATATACACATATACCCACGAAAATGATGATAAATATAATTTGGTGTTTGAAAATTTGTTGCATTTTATCCTCTGCCATTCGCGTAACGGCGTTTGCTACGTATATCGATATAATAGCATACAATAAAACTCTGAATGAAAAAAATAACTGTCTATTTTATAATGGTAATTAAAAATACTAGTATATAAATGTAAATTTATTCGAGCCAAATAATTGCCTATTCAGCAAAAAAATACCATCGACTATATATAAAACAATAGCTAAAATCGGAATGATGCAGGTGATTTTTCGGATAAATGTAAGTTACAAAATAATATTACAAAAAATAATCTATATTATTATTTTTACAATACGCAATCTACCCTAACTATTTGTGTCGACACGAATAGTTAGGGTAGATTGTGCAATGAATTGGGTGGTGCTTAGCGGGCATAGGCGGCGGCTACGCCACCATCAACGGTCAGCATGCCGCCGGTGGTGCGGCTAGCCCGAGGGCCAGCAAAAAAGCTGACGGCTTCGGCGATGTCTTCGGGGCGCACGTTGATTTTGAGGACGGTACGGGCCTTGTAAAAATCCTCGAGCTCTTCGGGTTTGATGCCATAACCGGCGGCGCGGGCTGCCCGCCAGCCGGCATCCCAGATGCCGCTGCCTTCGAGCACGGCGTCGGGGAGTACCGTGTTAACGCGGACGCCGATGGCGCCACCTTCTTCGGCGAGACAGCGGGCCATGTGGAGCTCGGCGGCTTTGGCGGCACTATAGGCCACATTGCCCTTGCTGGCCATGACGCTGTTTTTGCTGGCGATGACGATGAGTGAGCCGCCGATTTTTTGTTGTTGCCAGATCTTGAAAGCCTCGCGTGAGATGAGGAAGTAGCCTTTGCCCAGTACGTTGAGCATTTTGTCCCAGTCGGCCACGGTGGTTTCGGTGACCGGCTTGGCGATGGCAAAGCCGGCGTTGTTGACGACGATGTCGACGCCGCCAAAGGCTCGTACAACCTGGTGCATGGCGGCGATGACGGCCTCTTCGCTGGTGACATCGCAGTGGACGGCGATGGCGCGGCGCATTTTGTAGCTG
Organism: uncultured Chloroflexota bacterium; assembly: GCA_937876225.1. Classification (GTDB taxonomy): domain Bacteria; phylum Chloroflexota; class Chloroflexia; order Chloroflexales; family Roseiflexaceae; genus UBA965. The sequence goes on from CALFIC010000119.1 coordinate 3,533, forward strand.
TCGTTGAGCTCTTTGGCGACGGCTTCGGCTCCGGCGATATTAATGTCAAAAATTGCAATATGGGCGCCATCGGCGGCTAAGCGCCGGGCAGTGGCCCGGCCGATGCCACTGGCGGCCCCGGTGACAATTGCTACTTTGCCTGCCAATTCACGGGGTGCCGGTTTGAGTTTTAGTTTGTATTGCTCGAGGGGCCAATACTCGATGGCAAAGGCTTCGGCAGCACTAAGGCTGGTGTATTCACCCACCGTCATGCTCCCACCAATCACGGCGATGGCGCGGTGGTAAAGCTGATTGCTGACATCGGCGGCTTGGGCGTCGGCACCTGCGGTTACTATGCCCAAGCCCGGGATGAGGATGATACGGGGGAAGGGGTTCATTATCACGTCGTCGGCCACTTTGTGGGCCTCGAAGTAGGAGCGGTAGTCGTTGGCGTATTGTGCGACGCCCGTGGTGACAGCGTTGGTGAGAGCATCGAGGCCTTGGCTGGGATGCCAGTCGACAAACAACGGCAGGCGTTTGGTGTGCACTAAGTGGTCGGGGCAAGCTGCCCCAATCTGGGTGAATTGGGCAGCGCCTTCGCTGCCGATGAACTCGAGGGCCGTGGGATCACTGTCAATCTGCAAAATCTGACTGCCCTGTTGGCTCAAGGCGCCCCGCAACGTCGGCAGGATGGCGTTCCACGTGGCAGTTTGGCTGGCGTCATCGAGGGCTGGTATTGCAGCTCCTGCAAAAATCCGCCGACCGTTGCGGGTCTGGGTAATGAACTCTTCGGCTTCGCCGATGACTTTGATGCTTTGGGCATAACAATCGACGCTACTATCGGCCCATACGGTGACACCATGTTTGCCCATTACCACGAGGTCGGCAGCCGGGTTGTCACGCACCCCTTCGCCGATTTGTTTGCTGAGGGTGAAGCCAGGGCGAATATAGTCGACCCATACCATGCGCTTGCCCCACAAGCGCTCGCACAGAGCCCGGCCATCAGCGGCACAGGCCAGGCTGATGACGGCGTCGGGGTGGGTGTGGTCGACGTGGGCGGCGGGGATAAAGGCGTGGAGCAGGGTTTCGATGGATTGACGGGGGCGGTCGGGCAAAAACACACTGCGGTTGAGGTAGGCCACCATCGCTTCGTCGTTCATTTCGTCACGCGCCATCAATGGAGCGATATCGGGCATGCGCAAGGCGGCAAAACCGGATTCGCCGATGCTGGCGACATCACTGCCGGAGCCTTTGACCCATAGGACTTGGACGGGACGCCCGGCATGATCGACTTCCATGGTTTTGGCGCTGGTGTTGCCCCCATAAATGTTGACGACGGTGCGGTCGCTCCCTAGCAGGCGACTGCGATAGACGAGTCCATCGAGTGCCGCCATGGCCGTGGCGTCAGTGGTGTTCCAACGAAATTGTGGCATGAAGATACTCCTCGTGTAATCCAATTGCTAGCACTATACCATTATCGCTCTGGGTTTGGAGTTGGTTGCGATAGCGTAATCCGTTGTGATTTCGTAATAATCACCGAGTGGGTGATTCGGTGAGGGCATGAATCCACTGCGTCAGCATCATCAAATCGACCGGCTGCCTGGTATCGACTTGATAAGTTGGTGTTGGTATGTGTAGGTAGTGAAAATCAATGATTGCCACACGGAGTGTTGGAGGCCGGCTTCACAAATCACCGCACAGCCATGGCTCAAAAGGTGTGTTTGTAAGCGCTGCGGGCTGGTGAAAATGATAAGGGGAAGGAATGTGTCATCAAGGTATGATAGCATGGCACGTAGTACAATGAATCTGTCACTCAGAGAGGAGCATGCTAATGTTACACTACCGCCCGATGTCCACCTATCTTTTGCAACACCCCCCCGCCGCGCTTGCTGCTGCCACGTATGAGGCCCGCATTGCCGCCCTCAAAGCAGCAGCTGACTGTGATTGGGTGGTCGTTTATGGCGACCGCGAACATGTCGCCGACATCACCTTTTTAAGTAATTTCGATACCCGCTTCGAAGAAGCCATCCTCGTGCTTGGCCCCAAAAACGCCGTGATTGTCGGCAATGAAGGACTCGGCTATGTGCCGATGCTGGGCACTAGCTACGACGTCCATTTGAGTCAGAGTTTGGGCTTGATGGGCCAAGACCGTAGCCGATTCCCACGACTAAGTGCCGTGTTGCGCACCATTGGCTTGGCTGCTGGTCAAAAGATCGGCGTGGTGGGCTGGAAGTACCTCGAACCCAACGAACAAGAAGACGATCAGCCGGCCTACGTACCAGCCATGCTCCTCAGTGCCATCAAAGCGGCCTGCGCAGGTGATTGTACATTGCGTGATGTGACCTACTGTATGAGCCATCCGGTGCATGGACTCCGCTCACAAAACGACGCCCCCCAAATTGCCTTGTTTAGCTGGGGCGCCCAACGGGCGGCCTTGGCCGTCGATCGGGTGGTGCGGGGCACGCGGGCTGGGATGAGTGAATACCAGGCAGCGGCGCTGATGCAATACGAAGGTGACCCGTTGTCGTGCCACGTGATGATGTCGGGCGACCAAACCCAAGTACTGGGGTTACGATCACCCAGTGCGCGATTGCTCCAGGCTAATGATGCGGTGACATCGGCGGTGGGCTTTCGTGGTGGCTTGTGTTGCCGGGCAGGTGTGCTCGCTGGTCACGTGGCGACGAGCTATCTGACCGAATATGTCGACACCTACATGCAAACCCAGGTGTTGTGGTATGAATCATTGCGAATTGGCATGAGTGGTGGTGAAATCCACAAGCGGGTGATGCAACGTTTGGCGCATGCCCCGTTTAAGCCGTCACTCAACCCCGGTCATTTGGGAAGCATCGACGAGTGGAGCCATACCCCCATTCGCCCAGATTCTGACGATCCGATTCGGTCGGGGATGTTGTTACAATGCGATATTATCCCTGATACCACTCCCGTGGGCACTGCGCTCAACTGCGAAGACACGGTAGTCATCGCCGACGCCAATCTACGGGCACAACTTGCCAGCCATTCCCCAGAGTTGTGGCAAGTTATCAAGGCACGCCGTGATTATATGCGTACGGCGTTGGGGATTGTGCTACCCGAAGAAGTGCTGCCGTTGTCACTGGCCAATGCTCGCTATGCCCCAGCCTGGTTGCAACCCGACATGGTGTGGGTCAACGAATAAATACGCGTTGGTGGATAGCAAACACCCCACACGGATTACGTTCCGTGTGGGGTGTTTTGTGGGGAAATTTTAGGCGATGAGAGCGTTGAACCAGCCGGCAGCCATTTCGACATCGCTTTGGATTAAGCCATGTTGGGCAGGTTGCCAGGCCATGGTAATCGAGGCGCCGGCATCTTGTAAGAGGCTGTAGAGCGCTTTGCTTTGCTCAGGTGTCATGAGTGGGTCGTGTTCACCGTTACTCAAAAACAATCCTTTGCCTGCCAAGTTGGGGAGCGTGGGTGGGACGTAGGTTGCCATCGCCCGCAACAAGATGCCGCCGCGCAGGGTGCGGGGGTGGAGCAACAGGGTAGCGATGGCGATATTGGCGCCATTGGAATATCCCAGCGCATAGATGTTGTTGGCGGCAAAGCCATAGTGACTAGCGGCGGCCTCCACAAAGGTGGCGATTTGGCCAGCGCGCACTTGCACGTCTTCGAGATCAAACACCCCTTCAGCGAAGCGCCGGAAAAAGCGTGGCATACCTCGTTCGCTGACATTGCCACGTAGGCTAAGCACGCCACAGCCAGGGGCAATGGCCTGCACTAATCCGAGCAAGTCCCGTTCGTTGCCACCGGTACCGTGTAATGCAAGGATGGTAGGCAAATCTGGCGCGGTAGCCGGTTGGTAGAGATGTTGATAAAGGTCTAGGCTCATTTTGGCTTTCTACTTCCGACGTCACTTCTATGGATACGACAATCGAACCACGGCGCGCTGATACGTGCGGTGGCGCCATGGAATGACGCCACTACTAGTGATCACCGTGGTATTTTTCGCCGGCGTTGATGGCAACCGGCAGATGATTCTGGGATGGGGCGATGGGACAGGTGGCATAAATGGTAAAGGCACAGGGAGGGCTGACGGCGCGATTGAAGTCGACAGTCACTTTGCCGTTTTGGGGTTCACCAGCCATCAAAAACCGTCCGGCGCCGTAGGTTTCTTTGCCACAGGTGGTATCCCGGAAGTTGAAAAAGAGCCCTTTGCCCGCTTCGACGGCATCGAGGGTATAGCTTTGGCCAGCGATATCAAAGCGCACATAGCCGGGGCTGGGGGTGTCATCGACATCGCCGAGGACTGTCAGGATGGGAATGGTTTTGCCGGGCTCATACGCCACAAAGTCGGCTTCGACGCGGTAGGCTGGATCGTAGTCGAACCAGATTCGCCCGGTGAATGCCGCCCGTACTTCGCTGTTGTGGTCGCGTAAGCGAATCCCGACACGGTGGCCACGGGGCACCACATAAAAGCTCAAATCGCGGTAGATGATGACGTCAGGCTTGTGCTTGCCGTCGCCATCACCTTGTAGACTGCTACTGTTTGCCGTGGTGAAGCCATTGATGGTGACGGTTTCGCCGGTGGTGAGCTCGATGCTCACGTTGTCGTTTTCGTCACGGATGAACACGCCTAAGTGGGCGGGGCAGGAATTGGCCGGGAAGACGATGTCTTGGTCTTCGCCCGAGCCAAACGTATTGACGCCCTCTTTCAACCAAAACAAGCCGGCCAAGGTCAACCAGCCATCATCAGCGCGCATGGCAGCATCTGCTTGCGCTCGCCACGCCAATTCGTCGTGGAGTGTGGTCATGAAAACCTCCGTAAGACAATAAAATTACTCTGGTATTATAGCGTGAATTGCTGTGTTGGTATTGTCACAACAATCGACGATAGACGGCTTCGAGTTGGGGGGCGATATGACTGATGCTATGGTGGGCGATGGCTAATTGGCGATTGGCGTGCCCGAGGCTCGCTGCCCAGGTCGGTTGCTGGAGGGTGTGGATGATTTTGGCGGCCAGATCAGCACCATCGCCATAGCGGGCATAGATGCCGTTTTCACCGAGGTATTGGCGACTCACCGCCGCATCAAAGGTGATGACGGGTAATCCCAGCGCCATGTATTGGGGGATTTTGCCGCTGCCTTCGCTGAGGCTCATTTTGGGAGCCACGGCGACCTGCCCCAACCCGAGGTAGTGCTGTGAATCGAGATAGCGAATCCGCCCCGGTAGGGTGACGTGGTCGGCGACGCCGAGGCTAGTCGCATAGGCCAGGTAGCTGGCAGGGTCGGGGTAGCCCATAATCAAAAAATGGGCATCGGGGACAGATTTGAGTACCGTGGGGATTGATTCAATCAACAGATTGGTGCCTTGATAGGGTGCGAGCAAGCCGAGGTAGACGACGACTTTGCGGTCGGCAGGGATCCCGAGGCTGGCCCGTAACTCGAGATTGGCCGGTTGTGGGGCAAAATAATCGGTATCGATGCCATCGGCGATGGTGGTGACGTGGGTTGGGGGGTGGGCAAAATCGTTGATGAGCATTTGGCGCGCATTTTCGCTCGACGTCAGCACCATATCGGCTTGGCGGTTAATCCAGGTTTCGAGTGTATACAGGGCGCGGTAGAGTGCTGATTCGCGGCTTGCTAGAAAGCGATGGTCGATCATTTCGGCCGTCATACTGCCTTGATAGTCAAAGACCAACGGTTTGCCAATCAAGCGTTTGAGCACCGCGCCAATCAAGCCACCTTCGTGCAAATGGGCGTGGATGATGTCTGGTTTGAAGGCTAGCGCCGTTTGCAGGCTACGCCATGACAAGGCCACATCGAGGTAGAGTTTGTGGCGCGAAGATCCCACCAAGGCGCGTTTGACCCATGGCACATCCCATGAGCGCACAATGTCGAGCCCGGTCACGTTATCACCGTTGTGATAGGTGGCAATCCGCACCACATGCCCGCGCTGTTGGAGTTCGTGGGCTTCTTGGGCGATGCGGATATGGCAGCCGTAATCCGAAAAAAAACTGGTAGGGGCTATCATCAATACCCGGCGGGGCGCATCGGTCATCACACCGCCCCACCATAGGCCATATCAAGTACTTCGGCGATATGCAACACCTTCATTTGCGAGCCACGTTGGTTGAGACCACCGGCAAGTTGCAAATGACAACCGGGATTGGCGGTGACGACTACGTCTGCTTTAGTGCGCTCGGCATTGTCGATTTTGCGGTTGCCGAGCTGACCAGCCATGGCTGGCTGCGTGACATTGTAGATGCCGGCTGAGCCACAGCAGAGCGAAGATTCGGCCATTTCGACCAATTTCAAGCCGGGGATTTGTTTGAGCAATTTGCGGGGCTGGGCGGTGATGCGCTGGGCATGCGCCAAGTGACACGGCTCTTGGTAGGTGACAGTCAGGTTGACTGGTTTGAGGTCGGCAGTATTGAGCTCGAGCCCAGCGATGTATTCGCTGATGTCACGCACTTTAGCACTGAATGCGGTGGCTTTGGCGCTCCATTCGGCATCGTCGTGGAGCAAATGTCCGTATTCTTTGATGGTCGAACCACAGCCGGCAGCGTTGACGACGATGGCGTCGTAACCTGTCCCAAATGCGGTGATATTGGCTTTGGCCAAGGCGCGGGCGCCGTCGAGCTCGCCACCGTGGGCATGCAAGGCGCCACAGCACCCCTGTGCAGCAGGGATGGTAACGCGGATACCGTTGCGTTGTAACACGCGAATGGTGGCGTCGTGGACGTTGCTAAATGCTGTCGACATAATACAACCACTCAGCAAGGCTACGTGACCTTTTTGGGTGCCAATGGCGGGGAAGGTTTGGCCATGGGGTGTGGTAAACGAATTATTGATAGTGGGCAAAATCGCTTCGGCTTCGGCGAGACCGAGGGCTTTGATGATGCCCAGCTTGCGGGCTAGCCATTGCACACCGCTTTTTTGGTAGAGCCATAGCAACCGTGAAAAACCACGGAAGAGGCTCATGTGGGTAAACAATTGCCCAAACACTACTGACCGGATGGCACGCACGCTGACGGGGTAGGGGGGCAGGGTGCCGTTTTCTTTGGCGTGGTGGATTTGGGTGCGTGAGGCTTCGAGGATTTGACCATATTGGACGCCACTCGGGCAGACAGCTTCGCAGGCCCGGCAGTTGAGACAGGCGCTCATTTGCTCTTGGAAGGTGTCACTTTCCATGCCGATGCGGCCATCAGCGACGGCTTTCATCAGATAGATGCGGCCACGGGGTGAAAACTGCTCGAGCCCAGTTTCGCGGTAGGTAGGGCATGACGACAGACAGAGTCCACAATGGACGCAGGTATTAATCACGGCATCGCTGGGCATATCGACGCCCGCGAATGGTACAAGGTTGATGGTGGTCACAGTGACCTCCGTACATGCATGGTGCGAGTAAGTGCTGATGGCAGTATACACCAAATGAAGGAGGGGCGAATCATGCCGGCGAATTGATTCGCCGCTATTCGCCCGCGGGACGCATGAAGGAGGGGCGAATCATGCCGGCGAATTGATTCGCTATTCGCCCGTGGGACGCATGAAGGAGGGGTGAATCATGCCGACGAATTGATTCGCTGCTATTTGCCCGAGGGAAGTAATATCCACTGTTTGCTAAGCAGGCGTGAGTTTGGTACAATATGGCAAGTTATAAACTATTTTGTGAGGAACACCATGGCTAGCAAAAAAGGCAACCGCATCATCATCAAGTTGCGGAGCACCGAGAGTGCCCACACCTATACCACCGTCAAGAACCGCAAGAATGACCCCAGCCGGCTCGAATTGCGCCGCTACGACCCCACTGTGCGCAAGCACGTAGCCTACCGCGAAACCAAGTAGTTTCGCATTAGGATGCACGAAGACCGAGGTTGGGCAATTGCCCAGCCTCGGTTTTTTGTGTTGTAGCATATGTTGGCCTGACAAATCTTCGCTACAATTAATTATCGATGAATCTCCAAATAGGTTTTTATAGTGAGGAATCGCTCCATGCACGTATTCCGACGAATTGCGCTTGCGGCCCTCGTGGGATGTCTCGCCGGGAGTGCGAGTGCGCTGTTTTTGACGTTACTCGCCCAAACCACCGCACTTTTTCAGAGTCATACGTGGCTGCTTTACCTACTCCCCGTGAGTGGTGCGTTAATTGCCTGGGTCTATCAGCGCTATGGCCAACAAGCTGCCGCCGGCAATAATCTCATCCTTGCGCAGATCCATGCACCCCAAGGGCGCGGTGTCCCATTGCGGATGATGCCGTTGGTACTGGGTGCGACGTTATTGACGCATCTTGGTGGTGGCTCGGCGGGGCGCGAGGGGACGGCGGTGCAGATGGGTGGTAGTATCGCTGGTGCGCTGGCACGTTGGTTACGCCTGACGCCGAGTGACACCCGCATGCTGTTGATGGCGGGGATTAGCGCCGGGTTTGGCAGTGTGTTTGGTACACCGCTGGCGGGGATGGTGTTTGGGATGGAAGTGTTGACCGTGGGGGGCATCCGTTACCGCGCGTTGATTCCCTGCCTCGTGGCCGCAATGGTCGGTGATTGGACGGTGCAATTGTGGCATGTCAGTCATCTCCATTACCACGTGCTCACTGTGCCGACAGTTACCCCGCTGTTGGTAGGACAGTTGGTGCTTTCCGGCTTGGTTTTTGCGGGGGCGAGTGTGCTTTTTTCAGAAGGGACGCATTGGGTGAGCCATATCACCAGCCACTACTTGCCACAGCCGGTGTGGCGGGCTGTGGTGGGTGGGCTGGTTGTCATCGTAGTGACATGGGTAATTGGCAATTACGACTACAACGGCCTTAGTTTGCCGTTGTTGCAACAGGCATTTGTGCCCAATGGAGTGGTATGGTGGGGGTTTTTGTTAAAAATAGTGCTGACGGTGCTAACCCTCGGATTTGGGTTCAAAGGGGGCGAAGTGACGCCGTTGTTTGTGATTGGGGCACTATTAGGCAATACGCTCGCGCGAGTTTTTCAGTTACCGGCTGATTTCATGGCAGCGCTGGGATTTATTGCCGTATTTGCGGCGGCAGCGAATACACCGCTCGCATGTATCGTGATGGCCGTAGAGTTGTTTGGTGGAGGACCGCTAGTAGGAGTCGTGCTTACGACTATGGTGGCATATGCCACTAGCGGGCATCGTGGGATTTATTTGGCACAACGAGTGATGCACACGAAATCTGACGACGAGGAGGTTTTGACTGCCGAGCTGTCGCTCCGTGAATTGCGTGGTATCGAAGGTGGGCGTTGGAGGGCCCACCTCTCGCGTTGGCGCAACCGCCAACGCGAGTAGGATGGTAGTGAGGATTACGGGCGGTAGACAGACTGGGTCATAAATGCCCCATCGCCGCCGACGTTTTCAACCACACCAATGATGAGTTCTTGATCGTCTTTTTTCCAAGCTGCATAGCTCAAGGTGTCGCCTTCGACTAAAATCGCTGGGTCAGCTTGCCACCCTTGGGCAGTGAGCATATCGGCGTAGTATTTTTTGACAGCTACATAGGTGGCGGTGTCTGGCAAGCGGTAGAGGGTGGCGGCAGCGCTGGCTTTGGCGTTGATGTTGCTGGTAAGTCCCGCAACCAATTCGCCAGCGAGGGGGGCATCGCTGGCTTTGGCGGGAGTGACCCCGCTAAATGGGGTAATGGCGGCGGCGCTATTGGTGCTACCACAGGCGACGATGGCGGGGATCAAGGCGAGACTGGCGAGGAATGTCCGGCGGTTCATGTGTGTTCCTTTAATCAGTTGATAAAAACTACGAATGGTGGCTTACTTTTGTGGTTGGGCGCTGACGGCAGCGACTTGCCACGTGCCATTGGTAAGGGCGAGCGTCATGTCGATGGTCTGACTACCATTGGCGTAATCGAGTTTGGCCATGATTTGGGCACGCTGACCGTCATCAAACAACTTGCTGTCCACGATAGTCACCGTGGTGTAGGCGGCATCGACGCCAATGATTGATGGGATGGTCTTGCCGCCGTTGTAGAGTTTGGTGAGCTCAGGATTTAAATACTGGGCACTACTATCACCGCTGGGGTCTGTGTGATAGGCAGTCAAAAACTCTTTGGCGACATTGACTTGTTGGGCATCGAGTGCCCCCGGCGCTGGTGCAACTGGTGTAGCAGGTACGACCGTCGCTTCGCTACCGGGCGTACTTTCACTAGCTACAGATACGGTTGCAGTGGCGTCACTGGATGTACTGGTGCTGGTGGTGCCATTACTGACGTCGGCGGTAGCGACGGGTTTGATGGCGCTGGGAGTGCTGCAACTGGTCATGATAACCATGAGGCTCAATAACAACAGGCGTTTCATTTTTGCTCCTTTCATGTCACTCAGCGAGGGCTGCGGCAACGGCTTTTTCGGCATGGATGCGGGTGGTGTCGAATACGGGGACAAACGAATCACTTTGGTCGACCAGCAAGGTGATTTCGGTGCACCCCAAAATAATCCCTTGGGCGCCTTGGGCAATCAGGTTGGCGATGATTTCGCGGTAGCGCAAGCGTGAGGCAGGGATGATTTGGCCCAAACAGAGCTCGTCGTAGATGATGCGATTGACATCGGCGCGTTCGGTGTCGTCTGGGATGATGACCTCGATGCCAAAATTATCGCGCAGGCGACCTTTGTAGAAATCTTGCTCCATGGTATAGCGCGTGCCGAGCAGCCCGATGCGGGTCAGCCCAAATTGTTGGATTTGCTGGGCGGTGGCGTCGGCAATATGCAAAAACGGCACGGCTAAATCGTGGGTGATGTGGGGGGCAACCTTGTGCATGGTGTTGGTGCAGAGCACGATGAGCTCGGCGCCACCCGCCACGAGGCGTTGTGCCACGGCCGCGAGGGCAGCCCCAGCGTTGTCCCATTCGCCATTGTGTTGGTAGGCTTCGATTTGGGCAAAATCAACACTGGCGAGTAAGATCTGGGCAGAATGGAGTCCCCCCAGTTGGTCGCGGACTAATTGATTGATGACACGGTAATATTCTGCTGACGATTCCCAGCTCATCCCGCCGATAAGGCCAATCCACTTCATACCAACCTCCTTTGTTATATGATTAATCCTACCACGGAGGATGTATAATGCGCACAGACGTTTGTGGTACAGAAAGGACTGCTCCATGACCAAGATTCGTTGGGGAATCGTCAGCACTGCCAATATCGGCATGGCCAAAGTAAATCCCGCCATGATGAAGGGCGAATACAGCGAGGTCGTCGCGATTGCCTCACGCGATTTGCCCAAAGCCCAAGCCGCTGCCAAGCAATTAGGCATCACCAAGGCTTATGGCTCGTACGAGGAATTGTTGGCTGACCCCGATATCGATGCCATCTACAATCCTTTGCCCAACCACTTGCACGTCCCGGTGTCGATCCAAGCCCTCGAAGCGGGCAAGCATGTGCTGTGTGAGAAACCAATCGCCTTGACGGCCCAAGAAGCACAGCAATTGGCCGATGCGGCGCAACGCTTCCCCCACCTCAAATTGATGGAAGCCTTTATGTACCGCCATCACCCCCAATGGCGTCGTGCCAAAGCGATTGTCGCTTCGGGTGGGATTGGGGAATTGCGCACCATCAACAGTATTTTTTCGTACTTTTTGACTGACCCGACCAACGTGCGCAACCAATCCGATATCGGTGGTGGTGGCTTGATGGACATCGGCTGCTACAACATTTCGTTGTCACGCTTTATTTTTGGCAGTGAACCACTCAAAGTCTGTGGCTTGGTCGAATACGACCCTACCCTCAATGTGGACCGTTTGACATCAGGGATGATGCAATTTGCGGGTGGCACGGCGACATTTACCTGCTCGACGCAGCTTAGCTCGTACCAACGGGTGCATATCATGGGCACCACCGGCCGCATCGAAATCGAGATTCCCTTCAATGCGCCACCCGACCGGCCCTGTACGATGTGGCATACGAGTGGCAATACCACCGAAACAATTACCTTCCCGGTGGTTGATCAATACACCATCCAAGGTGATTTGTTTAGCCTCGCCATTCTCAACGACACTGCTGTTCCTACGCCAATCAGCGATGCAGTCGCTAATATGCGGGTAATTGAGGCAATTGTGGCCAGCGACAAACAGGGTGGCTGGGTTACCCCATAACTGCAAACTCAATTTGCGTGCGCCCTAGCGTTATGCTATACTAGCGAGCGTTGTGGTGCGCGTAGCTCAACGGCAGAGCGCTGGTTTGTGGCACCAGAGGTTGCGGGTTCGAAACCCGTCGCGCACCCCATTCTACCCCCCTCGTCGCAAGACGAGGGGGTGTTTGTTTGTCGCGACATGGCAAGGTACAATACACGTATAGTACTTACGATACACCAGCATTGCCAAAATACGAAAGGATTGCATGATGATTGCAACAACTCAAACCCGCGTCACACTTCCAACCGGTGTCACCCTCAACGTCCATCAGGCCGGTAGTGGCCCTGACGTGCTGTTGCTCCATGGCATCACTGGATGTGGTTCCTATTGGAGCGTCCAAATGGTCCAACTTGTGGCTGCCGGCTATCGTGTCACCTCCCCCGATGGTCGTGGTCATGGTGAATCCGACCGTGCTAGCGATTATTCTACGGCTGCGATTGGTGCCGATGCAGCGGCACTTATCGTGGCACTGGGCCTCGATAAACCAGTGGTGATTGGGCATTCGATGGGGGGCGCCCAGAGTTTGGCGCTGGTGAGCATGCATCCCGAGCTGGTGCGTAAAGTAATCCTCGAAGACCCCGCCGTCTGGCCGATGACGGCAGACGAAGCCTATATCGCCGAGCGCCGCGACCCGTGGATTGCCGGGTTGCGCCAGTGGTTGACCATGAGCCACGCCGATTTGGTGGCGTTTAAACGTGGCGAAGCACCCCATTGGAGCGACGAAGCCCTCGATTCATGGGCCTATGCCAAGCTCCACAATGACCCTATTTTGCCCATTTGGTTGAATTCGGGCAAAATTCTGCTGTGGGATTGGCTCAAACCAGTGGATGTGCCGATTTTGGTGCTCTATTGTGAGGCAGACAAAGGCGGAGTTGTGCCGGCTGCCTTCGCCGAGGCGTTGGTCAATTACATGCCCAATTTGACTGCCCAAATCATTCCTGGCGTAGGCCACGAAATGCACCACGACAACCCCGCCGCATTTATGGCGGCAGTGTTGGCGTTTATGGCCTAAAAAATTCGAGAGTATCCCCGCTGGGCACATTGCCCAGTGGGGATTTTTTAACCAATAAAAATTTGTAATACCAAATAAGCGTTGAGGCTAATAATTATCGCGGTGACGCCCCATGCCAAAATTGTCAGCCACGTGGGATTTACAAATTTACCCATTTTGCTGTTGTCGCTGGTAAAAGTGACCAGTGGGACCACTGCAAATCCGAGCTGTAATGCCAAAATCACTTGGCTGAGCACTAGCAATTCCCCCGTCCCGCGTTCGCCATACAAAACGGCGACAATGATGGCGGGGATGATGGCGAGGCCGCGGGTAATCAACCGGATAACCCAGCGCGGTAAGCGGATTTCGAGGAAGCCTTCCATCACGATTTGTCCAGCCAAAGTGCCCGTCAATGTTGAGCTTTGCCCCGATGCCAGCAATGCCAATCCAAAGGCAATACTCGCAAAAGTTGCCCCAAGGATGGGGGTCAGTAAATTATACGCATCGGCGAGATCGGTAACATCGGCGTGCGCGGTCCCATGGAAGGTAACCGCCGCCAAAATCAAAATCGCTGCATTAATCACAAAGGCAAACAATAACGACACCGTCGAATCAATCGAGGCAAATTTGATGGCGAGCGTTTTACCACTGTCATCCCGTGCAAAGTTACGCGTCTGTACGATGCTCGAGTGCAAGTACAAATTGTGCGGCATCACCGTCGCCCCGAGGATACCAATGGCGATATACAGCGCATTGGGGTTGTAGACGATTTGGGGTGAGGGAATTAACCCTACCAAAATTGCTGCAATCGGCGGACTCGATACGGCCATTTCGTACATGAAACAGACAAATATGACAAAAATCAATCCCCCCACAATACTTTCGATATACCGGAAGCCTTTGCTCTGCAAAAAAAGCACCATCAGCACGTCCAGCGCGGTGATTATTACGCCGTATACGATGGGAATACCGAACAAAAGATTCAAGGCAATCGCCGAACCGATGACTTCGGCGATATCACAGGCGATAATAGCTATTTGACATAAAGCCCATAACGCAAAAGAAACCGGGCGTGAATAGTGATCACGACAGGCTTGTGCTAAATCACGTCCGGTGACAATACCTAGTTTGAGCGCCAAATGCTGGAGCAAAATCGCCATGAAATTGGAAATCAGAATGACTGATAGCAACAAATAGCCAAACTGCGCGCCCCCTGCAATGTCTGTCGCCCAATTCCCAGGGTCCATGTACCCAACCGCAACCATCAAGCCGGGCCCGGCAAATGCAAGTAAGGTACGCCAAAATCCTGCGTCAGGAGTGATGTTGACAGACGAAAATGCTTCAGGGAGCGATGCTTCTTGGCGTGCAAAACGCCATCCGTCATTAGGTGTTGATATGCCATTGGCAACATCTTCTTTGTGCATTGAGTATCCTTTGCGTGGTTTATATATCCGTATCTGATAGATATAAAAAATAATTTAGGCTATCCTAAAATTAAATTCAGTATAGAGGAGGTTTGGGGTACCGTCAAACAAAAATCCTCTCCGGCGACGATTGTCGCTAGAGAGGATTGCGAGCAGTGGAGTTTTGTATTCGTTAGAGTTGGGCGAGTGCATGCATATCAGCGCGGAGATGACTATACATGGTGCGATAAATCGCATAAATCTGGTCGTACTTGGCGACCATGGCTGGGTCGGGTTGGGTGGTGGCGACGACCCGCACACAGCGATTGACAGCGTCGTTGACATCGGCAAAATGACCAGTACCGACGCCGGCGAGTAGGGCCGCGCCATAGGCGGGACCTTCTTCGGCGGCGAGGGTGGAGACTGGCGCATTGTAGATGTCGGCTTGCATTTGGCGCCACAAGGAGCTTTTGCCACCGCCGCCGGTCGCCCGTACGTCAGTGGTGGGCACGCCCAGTTCACGCATGATTTCGATGCCATCACGGAGCGAAAAGGTCACCCCTTCCATCACTGCCCGCGCCATATGCCCGATGCCGTGGCGGGTGGTCAACCCGACAAATGCGCCGCGAGCCAGTGGGTCGAGGTGGGGCGTGCGTTCGCCCGATAGGTAGGGCAGAAAGATTAGCCCTTCGGCGCCGGCAGGGACGCTGGCGGCGGCGGCGGTAAGGTCGTCGTACGACAACGATTCGGCCCCTGTTTGGCGCAAGGTGTTGCGCAACCAACCAAAGGCGCCGCCGGCAGACAAGGTGACGGCCATCATGTGCCAGGCGCCGGGCACGCTATGACAAAACGTATGCAGGCGGCCATGAGGATCGAGGGCGATACCATCGCTATGCGCAAATACCACGCCGCTGGTGCCAATGCTACTATTGACGACTCCCGATTTGATGATGCCGGTCCCGATGGCGGCAGCGGCGTTGTCGCCACCACCGGCGATGATGGGGATACCGGCGGTCAAACCGAGCGCCGCCGCTACCTCAGGTGTGAGGTGACTAGTGATGCTGGGGCCTTCGTAGATGGTAGGTAGCCAGGCGCGGTTGATTGCGAGGGCGGCCAGGATTTCATCAGAATAATCGCGGCGGGTGAGATCGACGAGCAATGTGCCGGCAGCATCAGCGGCATCCGTGGCATAGACGCCACTGAGGAGCAGGCGAATATAGTCTTTGGGCAACAGGATGTGGGCAATGCGGGCGAAATTCGCCGGCTCGTGATTGCGTACCCACAAAATCTTGGGAGCTTGGAAGCCGGTCAAGGCCGGGTTGCCGGCAATTTCGATGAGGCGTTGGGCACCGATGCGTTGTGTGATTTCGGCGCATTCGGCGGCAGTGCGTTGGTCATTCCAAAGCAAGGCAGGGCGAATGACTTGGTTATCGGCATCCAAAAAGACCGACCCGTGCATTTGGCCGGTCAGGCCAATGCCGACGATTTGGGCGGCATCTACGGCGCTGACGACCTCACGGATGGCGTGTTGGGCGCCCTGCCACCAATCGCTGGGATGTTGTTCGCTCCAGAGGGGTTGTGGGCTCGAAATGGGGTATTCAGCCAGCGCCATCGCGACGATCCGGCCATCTGTATCACAGACAATTGCTTTGGCACCCGAGGTGCCGATGTCTAATCCAAGAAATAACGGCATGGTATTGTCCTGTGGATTACAAAATTGCCGTCGTCGTAGCGCCGTAGCAGGCTACGGACCTCCACGACGACGGCAACGATGGGGGCATGATTAGCGTACGCCCATCAATACTTCCATGGTGAGTTGGTCGAGTTGTTCGTAGGGTTGACCCTTGCTGGCGATGACGGTGCGGTCAAAGTGGTGGTTGCTGAGCGCCGTGGCTTTTTCGGGGCTAAAGCCACCTTGCCAGGCCGGCAAGCCGGGGGCGATGCTATTGACTTGGCGTACCAAGGCTTGGATTTCGCTATCGGCATTCCAACGGGCGGCTTTTTCTTTGAGGATGAGGTAGGTGCGCATACAGCCACGGGCGAAGGCTTTGACACCGTCGTAATCGTCGGTGCGGAAGGCATGGGCATCGAAGTGCTTGTTGCCGCTGTAGCCCACATCTTCGAGGAATTTGACCAGCATGAAGGCGCCTTTGATGTTGGCAGCGCCAAAGCGGAAGTCTTGGTCATAGCGACCCACGACTTGGTCGTTGAGGTCGATATGGAAGAGCTTGCCCATTTCCCAGGCTTGGGCGACGCCATGCAAGAAGTTGAGCCCAGCCATTGTTTCGTGGGCCACTTCGGGGTTGACGCCGACCATTTCGGGGTGATCGAGGGTATTGATGAAGGCCAAGGCATGCCCGACGGTGGCCAAAAAGATGTCGCCGCGGGGTTCGTTGGGCTTGGGTTCGAGGGCAAACTGTAGGTCGTAGTTTTGTGATTTGGAATAATGGGACAAAAAGTTAATCGCCTCGCGGAAACGCTTCATCGATTCGGCGGGGTTTTTGGTGGCATCGCTTTCGGTGCCTTCACGACCACCCCAAAACACATAGACTTTGGCGCCACATTCGACACCCAAATCAATGGCCCGCATCGTCTTTTGGACGGCATATGCCCGCACGGATGCGTCGTTTGATGTAAAGGCGCCATCGCGGAAAACCGGGTCGGTGAACAGGTTAGTAGTGGCCATGGGCACGACCAAGCCGGTGTCGTTGAGGGCTTTTTTGAAGTCACGTACGATTTGGTTGCGTTCGTCGTTGGTGGCGTTGATGGGCACTAAGTCGTTGTCGTGGAAGTTGACGCCATATGCGCCGACATCGGCGAGTAGATGCACCAATTCTACCGGCGACTTTGCCGCGCGTACCGGCTCACCAAAGGGGTCGCGGCCAACATTGCCGACTGTCCATAACCCGAAGGTGAATTTGTGCTCGGGACGTGGTGTGTAATCCATTGCGATCCTCCTTGGACCATATTCATGTAATTGTCTTAGGACAATGTCATTGTACCATATCACTCTTTCGAAGGATGATGCAGGCCGCAGGAGGGGCGAATCATTCCAGCGAATTCATTCGCCGCTATTCGCCCGCAGTAAGGGCGAATTATTCCAGCGAATTCATTCGCCGCTATTCGCCCGCAGTAAGGGCGAATCATTCCAGCGAATTCATTCGCCGCTATTCGC
>CALFIC010000120.1 GCA_937876225.1 uncultured Chloroflexota bacterium
AATGGAAAATGGAAAATGGAAAATGGAAAATGGAAAATGGAAAATGGAAAATGCACCTTTGGAAGCCTATCTCTGCGCAATGCCTACATTTGTGTACAGAAGCAGCCTGCTGCGTCTTCCTAATTCATTTATCGCGCACAGAGGACGGCAGAGGGCAAAGAGAGACTTGCTTGCACAATCAAACGCCAGAGACACAGTAGGCTGTGTCTCTGGCGTCCACGTTGGCGTCCACGTTTGAGGCATGCCTCAACCCTGCCTTACTTCATACTTCCGACTTCACTTCATACTTTGTTTGAGGCATGCCTCAAACCTGCTTTACTTCATACTTCCGACTTCACGCTTCCTACTTTGTTTGAGGCATGCCGCCAACTCCGTCACCGAATCGTGCTACGGGCGTTGACATGTTCACCACTGCTACGATCGTCGCTTTCGACCTCATCACTCGCACGGCGCACAAAGCCTACATCATCAAGCCACAGGCTACTCACGACCGTGGTATCCGTTGTCACTTTGATACTCAAGGTGACCGTTTGACCGACATAGGGGTTGAGATTAAACGTTTTAGCGGTCCACGAACGCGCATTATTGCGTGCACAGAGCTCTAGGTTGCCGTTCGGCAAGGTTACGCCATTGACACTGAACTGTGCCATGTCATAGCGATTCCCACATTGTTCGCTCGAATTCAACAGATAGTAGACGCGCAAGAAGGTCGCATCGGATTGCACCGAGATATCTTGGCTCAATACCGACGTCTCGTTGTTGCTCCCGCCTAACCAGGCATAATAGCTCCCTGACCGGGCCTTGACCCGAGCGTCGTTGCTAATCAACCCCGTGAAGTTGGTCGACTGTTCACTCCAGCTGGTATGCCCTGCTTCGAAGTTGCCATTGGCTACGCGAGTCATATACGCAGGGCGAGGTGTGGCGGTTTTGGTAGCCGTGCGTGTAAAGGTCGGTGGCCGGGTATTGGTTGGTTGCCGTGTATTCGTGGCGGTGCGGGTCGGGCTCAACGCCGGGTTGCGGGTATTGGTGGCGGTTGCGGTGCGGGTGGCCGTCGCGGTTGCGGTTGCCGTAGCCGTCGGCACGGCGGTATTGGTTGGAACAGCGGTGTCAACCGGGGTCGGCACGGCGGTATTGGTTGGAACAGCGGTGTCAACTGGGGTCGGTACGGCAGTATCGGTTGGGGCAGCGGTGTCAACCGGGGTCGGCACGGCAGTATCAACCGGAGTAGGTACGGCGGTGTCTACTACGGTCGTCGTCGGTATAGCGGTATCAACCACGGTGGCAGTTGCAGTCGCAGTCGCAGTCGCGGTTGCAGTCGCGGTTGCAGTCGCAGTCGCCACTGTCAATCCACCACCGGCACGCAAGGCGCCATCGACTGCCATCCGTGGCACTGCCAGGCTATTGCGGCTATCAATGATGGTTGTACCACCGGCGCGCATCCAGCTGAGTACTTGGGCGACGGAGGCACTCGGCGCATATTGCTTGAGGACTGCCCAGCCACCAGCGACTTGCGGTGCTGCCATCGAGGTACCGGCGTAGGCGGAATAGGTGTTGGCGGGGTATGCCACAGATGATACCACCCAATATCCTGGTGCCATCAGGTCGAGCAAATAATCACCTTGGGCGTTGGCTTGATTGTTGGCCGGCAATGGTGCATTCGAGAAGTACGCTACTTGGTCGGGTGTCATGCTGTATTTGGCCATGGTACTGGCGCCCACCGCAATCGCCGACGAGATACAAGCCGGGCTCGAAATTCCGTCGCTGTAGCTACTATTGCCACTGGCGATGACGGTGGCTACCCCTACCGAGCGCAATTGGTCAATATAGAACTTGGTGCCGTCGCTGTCACAGCTGGTGGTGCTTTTGCCACCGCCGAGGCTCATATTGGCTGAGGCCAAGTTTTGCCAAGCCCCTGCACTATAGTTGCGGTACAACCAGTCCAGCGCAGCGATTTGGTCAGAAGTAAACGACAAAATACAATCGCTGGTACCACCACAGACCGCCGCCGGGAAGCGTGAATAAACCTGGATCGATACCAGCTTGGCATCTGGGGCAATCCCCGAGGCGGCTTGACCCGAAATAGTGACGCGGTTACCGGCGATAATTCCCGCCACGTGTGTGCCATGGCTACATCCCGACAAGGCTTCGGGACAAGGCAAGGCACTATCAACAGCCGTCGAAGATGCCGCACCACCTGGGCAGAGCGATGTGCTGCCGTAGTAGCTATCGTTGCTCGAGAAGCAGGCTTCTGAGACCACTTTGCCCGTCAAAAACGGATGGCTCTTCAATACCCCGGTGTCGAGGACTGCGACCGTCACGCCACTCCCGGTATACCCGGCGTTGTGTACGGTGCTCGCACCCGTCAGTTGGATGCTTTCGTACATTACTGGTGGTACGGGTACATTGAGCGTGACTGCTTGGACGTCAGTGTCGCCCTTCAATGTCAAAATATCACTGCGTTTGACTTGGGCCACGATTACGGGCATCACTTCAAACGACTGCGTTTTGGTCAAACGCCGGCTCTGCCGCCCCACAAAGGCAGTTTGTTGGGCGCGGATGTTGTTGCGGCGCTGGGTGCGTTGCGATTGCGAGGCGTTATTCTCGAGGCCGTAGCGGTTTTTGAGAGTAATAATCACCGACACCATGTCGCTATCTTTGGCTATTTTGTTGAGCGTTTTGGGTTGATTAATCGGCGCGGCCGGGGTGGCAGCCGGCGCTGCCTTGAGTGACGAGGTGGTCACACCACTAAACAGTGAGATGACGACGAGTGCAATCAGGGCGATGGGGAGGGAGATCTTCCAGATCGATTTGGACATGATTGCCACCTGTTTCTTACAAAGGGAATAACGGTTCCATTCCATGACGTTTCGCCGTTCATTAAAGTTCCCTTACATTGTAGCGCAATTGCACGTTCTTTTTTATTTGTTCAAAAAAGCGGGGGGCGGGACGTGAATTTGCCACACACATACCATTCCCGCCGCAGTTTTCGTGTACACTTGGGCTCACTTTTTGACGAGACTGAGGCCATACCGTACCATGATGACACGCAATGTTCACGAATTACGTAAAAAAATAAACTCGATAGGACGCAATATGCACCGCAACACTAACCGTGAATTCGTCGGCATCCCTGCCCTGACCCAACAACACCACGAGCAAGTGGCAGCCTTTCGGCGTTGGGCCGGGCGCGGCGATTGGTCCAAATTCCACCGTGAGCACTACGATTGGTGGGCCTTCCCTATTTCCAAGCCGAGTAAATACGGCTCTAAATATGTCGTCTACAGCGGCGACGTGGCCGAGCTCAAAACCAACCCCCAATTCGTGCACGACTACGTCGACGGCGTGCAGTTGGCAGCGGCGGCATGGGGCTGGGATGTGCAGGCTGGTGCCTACATCGCCAATCCGGCACCTGGGCAGATGTGGGCGCAGTGGCCGATTCGCCTTTCCAAAATGCTCCGTTCCACCGCCTACTTTGGTCAACCTGAGCTGGCGCAATCGTTACGCCACTACGGGCAATTATTAATCGCCCAGGGCAAATCTATGGTCTATAACGGGAAAGACCTGCGCCACGAATTTACATAAGCCGGGAGAAATAGCCGCCATCAATGGCTATAATATATCGTACGGGCGAATGGGCGCCATCCATGGCGTATTTTTTCGCCCCTGCCCGCAATATTAATTGTATGGTCGTCATTGTATGGCGACAACGGAGCCTTCGCATGTCGACACCTGCCACCCTCGCCGCCCTCATCGACCGCTATATCCGCCAGCAAGAATTCGCCGGCGCGGCCGTCATCGCCCTCAAACACGGCCAAATCGTGCTCGAACACTACGCCGGCCAGGCTGCTCCCGGGCTGGCGGCGAGTGCCGACGTCTGTTGGCCCTTGGCCTCGATCTCCAAAGTCTATTCGGCGGCCACCATCATGCGCCTGGTCGAATTGGGCGAACTGACGCTCAATACCCGCGCATCCAGCCTGTTGCCCGCCTTTTGTGGCGGGAGCCGCGACGCCGTGCGCATCCGCCATTTGCTGACGCATACCGCCGGCCTGATGTACGAATCCCCCGTGATGGCCGCCCGCTTGCAAGCCCATACCAGCTTGGCCGACATGCTCGACGAAGCCATCGAATCGACGCCCTTGTTTGCGGCCGGCACCCAGCTCAGCTATAGCGACTACCACTGGCTGATTTTGGCTAATATCGCCGAAACCATTACCGGTCAATCGTTCGCCGCCGCCATGCAGTCGTTGGTGCTGACCCCCATGGGCCTGACCCAGACGCTGTTCCCGGCCGGTGACGCCCCCAATGTGGCCCACGTCCACGGAGCCTTGGCGGCTGGCACCAGTGGCGATATGTACAATTCCCCCTACGGCCGTAGCCTGGCTCATCCCGCCTTTGGGGTGGTCGCCAGTGCCCGCGATGTGGCCCGCTTTGCCATGCACTTCATGCCCGGTGGGCCGCGCGTGCTCAGCGAGCCGACGGTGTGGGCGATGACCCACGACCAGACGGCGGGGGTGCCCGGCCAATACCCGATTATCGACGGCTATGGTAGGCAGCCCCAGCACGCCTGGGGGATTGGTTGGGCCTTGCAGACGGCCCAGACCCCAGCGCTGTTTTCGGAGCTGTTGTCGTTCGACAGCTTCGGGCATCACGGTGCCAGCGGCTGCCAAGTGCTGGCCGACCCCCACCAAGACCTGGTGGTAGTGGTGCTGAGCAACACCCACCTCAATACCGGCATGGATCGCTGGTATGACCGCTTGCAAGCCATTGCGGCTTGTACGATTGCCAGTGTGGCTAATTTGGCGGGGTAGGGTAGTTGGCCGGCGAGTGACAGCACACACCACCTCATGCACAGTGGGGTGGTGGTTTTTATTTGTTTGGTGAAAACACGTCGCGCACGGCGGTGAATTGGCGACGGTAGGATTGTTCGGTGGTGCCGCGAGCGTGGAGGGCGTAGCCGGCGGTAGGGGGCGTGGGGTGGGTGGGATGCCCGCAGCGTGGGGGTGCTGGAGGCAAAATGAACTAACCGTTACTGTAAGTCCTGCCACATTTAGTGCATTTTCCATTTTTCACAGTGTACGTTTTGCATTGATAACACTCATACCCTCTACCTGGGCCAGGATTGTCATTGTAAGTATATCCACAATGTGAGCACTTACCCCCTTGTGGCGTTTCGTACACAGTTAAGTTTTTACACTTATGGCATTGTTTACCAGGCATATTGAGTACCTTTCATATTTGCAATTGTACGTACTACGTTAATTTGTATTATAAGCAGATTTATGCAGATAGCAAATTGTACGCTGAATAAAAAGTGATTCTTAGTTCCCCCTCCCCACTCACATCAGCTGTGTATCCCACCCCAAACAATGCTATTATAGTGACGTAACACGTTTATTAACGGAAATGTGAGGTGCCACATGGCTCCAAATATTACCCTCGAAGAGTTGTGGGCAAAACAGTATGAATTTCCCATGAATCCGCGTTCCCGCGAAGCCATGCATACTGTTGCAGGACCACTTTTTTTACCGGCTGGACCAGGTGCTGGTAAAACGACGGTACTTCTATGGCGTACGCTAAATTTGATTGTGTTTCATGGCGTTAAGCCCGAAGAAATTTTTCTCTCTACGTTCACCGAAAAAGCTGCTCGGCAACTTAAAGATGGCATTACCGTCATGCTTGCTGAAGCACAAAAGTACACAACAGAAAAATATGACACAAGTCGTATGTATGTGGGTACCGTACACTCACTGTGTCAACAGCTAATTCGTGATCGCCGGTTTGCTGGACGTAAAAGCGATTTACCAGCCATGCTTGACGAAATTGATCAGTATCTTTTGATTAGTGATCAATGGAACCGTTTGCTCGCTGAATCAGGATTACAAGGCGAGCCAGCAGCGATTTCTGAACGAATTAATGTGTATTTGAAAAATAAAAGATCTAAATCACGTCACGACACCATAACAAATTGCATCGCATTTTTTAATCGTTGCGCCGATGAATATATTAATGTCGAGGAGATACTTACACAGCGCGAACAAACAGCGCAACCTGACGATTTGCTTATTGCACTGTTGAAAATGTGTGTGCTGTATCGGCAAATTCTCAATGAAAAATCTTTAGTTGATTTTGGGAGTATTCAAATAAAAGCACTCGCATTACTTCAAACTTCAGCAGTGGCGCGCTCTCAGTTCAAACATGTGATTATTGATGAATATCAAGACACAAACCCCATCCAAGAACGTATTTTCTTTGAATTGGCTCGTGGCCATGGCAATATTTGTGTGGTTGGTGATGACGATCAGGCGTTGTACCGCTTTCGTGGTGCCACCGTAGAGAATTTTGTCATGTTTAAGGAATCAGTTCAACGCCATCTCGGTTTGGTTGCGACAGAAATTGCCCTTGACACAAATTATCGTTCTCATCACAAAATCGTCAGTTTGTACAACACGTATATGCGAGATACACAACATTGGACCGCCGATGGACATGTGTGGCGTGTGCGTAAAACGATAAAACCGAATCCGAATCCACCAACGGAAGTGGTAACACAACCACACTCCGTGTTGCAGATGGCGTCTGGGTCAACACAACAGGTGACACAACAACTCGCTCAATTCATCAAAAAACTACTCGATGAAGGACGGGTTACTAATCCTAATCAGATCGCGGTGCTATTCAAGTCCGTTAAATCGAGTAAAGCGAAACAATTGATTCAGGCCCTCGAACAAGTTGGACTCAAAGCATATGCCCCACGTGCGAGTCGTTTCCTCGAAGTTGAAGAAGCCGTTGATATGCTCGGCGTACTTATGCAATTCACGGGAAAACCTACTTCTAGTTGGCAACTCAATGGTGGTGATTTTAGCGAATATATTAAATGGGCAGACGAAACGTATAAACGTGGTGCGGCACTGGTACAAGCAGACCCGTTTTTACGGGCGTTTATGGCAGATCGTAAATTGTTGATTGAAGCACGTGTGAAAGACAGAAAACTTCTGCTCGATGCCTTGGCAGCTGCAAATATTGAACGAGATGCAATTTATGATCCTGATACAAGCGCTGGAAAAAACATTAGGCAGGTACTGCTTGCATCAAATGCTTCTGCAGAAGCACTTAAACCAATCCGGCGTAAATGCTTTGAAGAAGTG
>CALFIC010000121.1 GCA_937876225.1 uncultured Chloroflexota bacterium
TCTTACCATGGTCGACGTGACCGATGGTGCCGACGTTGATGTGTGGCTTGTTACGCTCAAACTTCTGCTTACCCATGACTTCTCATGCCTCCACATTTACCTACGTAAATATTTATACACGAACGCAAAAAAGACTACCCGCGACGCTTGGTGATGATTTCTTGTGCCAAGTGATCGGGCAACGGTTGATAAAATGCAAATTCCATCGATGAAGTGGCGCGCCCTTGGGTTGATGAACGCAATTCGGTCGTATAACCGAACATCATCCCCAATGGCACAAAGGCACGAACAACCTGCGCATTACCGCGAGCTTCCATACCTTCGACTTGACCACGGCGACTGTTGAGGTCACCCAACACCGTGCCCAAGAAGTCATCTGGGGTCACGACTTCGACCTTCATCACTGGTTCGAGAATCTGCGGGCCGGCTTTTTTGACGCCGTCCTTCAAACCCATCGACGCCGCGATTTTGAACGCCATTTCGGACGAGTCAACATCGTGGTACGAACCGTCAAACAACGTTACCTTGAGGTCAACGACCTGATAACCGGCCATTACCCCACCCGACATCGCTTCTTTGATGCCCGCTTCAACTGCTGGGACATATTCACGAGGAATCGTGCCACCAACAATCCCATTGACAAACTCAAAACCCTGACCACGTGCCAATGGCTCCAAGGTCAATTTGACGTGACCATATTGCCCTTTACCACCGGACTGACGCACAAATTTGCTGTCGATGTCGGTCGTTTGCGTGATTGATTCGCGGTAAGCAACCTGAGGCTTGCCTTGGCTGGCTTCTACCTTGTATTCACGACGCATACGGTCAACGATGACTTCGAGGTGCAACTCACCCATCCCGGCGATAATCGTCTGGCCAGTTTCGTGGTCAGTGAATACACGGAAGGTCGGGTCTTCTTCGGCCAACTTACTCAACGCTAGGCCCATCTTATCTTGATCGGCTTTAGTCTTGGGTTCGATAGCCAACTGAATCACCGGCTCGGGGAAGCGAATCGTCTCGAGCAAAATCGGGTTTTCGGGATCACAAATCGTATCACCGGTGAAGCTCTGCTTGGTGCCTACCATGGCGGCAATGTCGCCCGAATAGACTTCCTTGATTTCTTCACGGTGATTGGCATGCATTTGAATCAAACGACCAGCCCGCTCACGGTTGCCACGAGTCGTGTTCAACACGTAATTGCCGGCTTCCATTTTGCCCGAATACACGCGGAAATATGCCAACTTACCCACAAATGGGTCGGCAACAATTTTGAAGACCAACGCCGTGAAGGGTTCACCGTCATCCGCATTACGGACAATCAACTGGGCACCTTCGGCATCAATATCCACACCCGGAGCCACACCACGCATTGGTGGGATGTCGAGTGGTGATGGCAAGAAGTAAATCACGCAGTCGAGCATGCGTTGCACACCCTTGTTGCGCAATGCGGCGCCACACAACACCGGCACCAATTCGTTGGCCAACGTTGCTTTACGCAACGCAACCCGCAATTGTTCGGCATCGGGGATTTGACCTTCGAGGTACAGCACCGTCAGCTCATCGTCCGTTTCAGAAATACGCTCGATCATCTCGGTGCGCATCTGCTCGGCCTTGGCCATAAATTCGGCGGGGATTTCGACCCATTCTTCTTTGCGACCCAAGTCGTCTGTGTACAAACATGCCTTGAATTCAATCAAGTCAATAATGCCACGGAAACGGTCTTCGGCACCAATCGGCATCTGAATGCAGACAGGCTTCGCTCCCAAACGGTCGACAATCATATCAACAGTACGCTCAAAATTCGCACCCGTGCGGTCCATTTTGTTGACAAAACAGATACGCGGTACGCGATATTTGTCAGCCTGGCGCCACACCGTTTCGGATTGTGGCTCCACACCGGCAACAGCATCAAACACCACCACGCCACCGTCAAGTACACGCAATGAACGCTCTACTTCAGCAGTAAAGTCCACGTGACCTGGGGTGTCGATGATGTTGATACGGTAGTTCACGCCGTTTACATCCCATGCAGCGGTGGTGGCAGCAGCGGTAATCGTGATACCACGTTCGCGCTCTTGCTCCATCCAGTCCATGGTGGCAGTACCTTCGTGTACTTCACCGATTTTGTAGGTACGACCGGTATAATAAAGGATACGTTCCGTAGTCGTCGTCTTACCCGCATCAATGTGCGCAATAATACCGATGTTTCGGTAGCGTTCTAACGGTGTTTCGCGCGGCATAGCCCTTACCTACTCCTTCGTCGCTCATGCGACAATGTTCGTTTACGAACTAGAATCGACCATAGTGCGAGAAGGCACGATTGGCTTCTGCCATGCGTTGCACATCTTCGCGGCGTTTGATGGTCGTACCGGTATTGTTGAATGCATCCACTAATTCCAACGCCAAACGCTCGATCATTGGCTTGCCGCCACGACCACGGGCCGACATCAGCAACCAACGAATCGCCAATGACAACCGGCGTTCTGCTTTGACTTCTACTGGCACTTGATACGTGGCACCACCTACGCGGCGGGGCTTGACTTCAATGACCGGTCCGGCGTTGCGCAAGGCACCATCCATCACTTCCATCGGAGTCTTCTTCAATCGCTCAGCAGCCATCTCGAGCGCACCATAGACAATCGTCTCGGCCATGCTCTTCTTCCCACGCATCATCGTCTTGTTTACCAATTGCGTCACAATCACACTGCTGTAACGCGCATCCGGCAACATTTCACGCTTGATAGTCTTGCCACGTCGGGGCATATCGACCTCTCAACCTAAAACTACTCACTCGTACGAGTGCTACTTCTTCTTGGCTGGCGCGGCAACATTCTTCTTTGTGCCGTACTTCGAACGTCCTTGCTTGCGGTTTGCCACACCCTGTGAGTCCAATGTGCCACGCACAATGTGATAACGCACACCCGGCAAATCCTTCACACGACCGCCACGAATCAACACCACCGAGTGCTCTTGTAGATTGTGACCTTCACCCGGAATGTATGCAGTTACTTCCATACCGTTGGACAACCGCACCCGCGCAATCTTGCGCAACGCTGAATTTGGCTTCTTGGGCGTCATTGTACGTACCTGCGTACATACCCCTCGCTTGAACGGCGAACCGCTCCCCCGCGTCAATTTCCCCTTCAACACATTGTAGTTGAAGCGAAGTGCCGGCGCCTTTACCTTGCGCTCGACCGGTTTGCGCGGCTTTCGAACTAGCTGATTGATCGTCGGCATGCTCTCTGCTTTCTCCTCAGTCCCAACAGCACACAAAAAAATATGTTACCCTCGGATCTGGTCGCAACTACTGCTGCGCCTTAGAGAGGGCACGTTGGCTTCCGTCACTCTGATGCCAATCTAATATGCTGGCGAGTTAGAATAATACCATACGCAAGCAGTGGTGTCAAATCCACCTTTTCCCATCCCAATGCCCTAAATCCCCTTTTTCGCCCTTTGTCCCTCTTTTTTTAGATTACAATACGATTACAATCAATTTATTATGTCAAACAAACAACACTATTTCCGCACTATTTTGCCAAAAAACACCGAACTGCAGACGGCCAGTGACGACATGCAGGAAATAGCGGGACAGCTGAATATGCTATGATTGGGTGAATCATTGGTTCACTTAATCATAAAGGAGTCGTCATGAGCAGCGTTGCCCAGATCCGCACCGACCAATACCACGTCAGTGTCGACGAATATGTGCGCTTCCGCGAACAAGGCTACCTTGTCGTCAAAGGATTGGTATCAGCGACCGAAATAGCTGAATTGGTCCAACATACCGAAAACCTGCGCCAAGGCAACGAAGTCATCGAAGGTGTCCCGCTCCCCCCCGCCCACCTCACCCCCGAACAACGGGTGCAATACTGGTTGCGCGTGCACATGCTCCATCGCGTATCCGAGATTCACGAGCGCTATTTGCTCCATCCCCGCATCCTCGATGTCCTCGAAGTCTTGATTGGACCTGATGTCCTCGCACTCCAAACGATGCTCTTTTTCAAACAACCGGGGCAGCCAGGCCAAGGCTACCACCAAGACAGCTATTATATTCCCACATTCCCCGACACCCTAATTGGCGCTTGGTTGGCGATTGATCGCGCCGACGAAGAAAACGGCTGCTTGTGGATGACCGTCGGTTCCCAAAACGAACCAGTCTACCCCGATAGCGACGGCCAATCCCCCAATGGTGACCAACTCATCGCCGACATGCAACCCATCTATGGCGCCAGCAATACCGACGAACGCAAAAACGGCCTGACCAAAATCGCTGCCAAATACCCCGGCCGCGAAGTCAAAGTCGAAGCTGACCCCGGCGATGTGGTCTTTTTTGGTGGGCACGTATTGCACCGCTCACACACCAACAATAGCCATGATCGCCTGCGGCGCTCGTTTGTGGCGCACTACTGCAATGCACGCGCAGCAGTGCCGTGGAATCATGGGGCACCATGGGACGGTGAATTGGCCAACTACTTGCATATTTTGGCACGGGGCAGCACCCATATGCCCTACGCCCAACCCAAGTTTGGTACCCCCTGTGCCGCCAATACTCCTCAACCGAGCCGCGACCACCGCTTCCGGGCCATGTCGATGATGCCCAGCGACAACGGTCTGATGATTCTCACCGCCCATGCCGATGAGCATGATGATGATGACGCTGGCATGATGTAGTTTTGGGGAATGATCCTGCCCCCCACAGACCACGCAATGGTGCATGGTCTGTGGGGGGTTGTTGCGCAACCGAACCATCTACCGCTACGGCCACTTATTCACCTACCGCGCCGGAGTTTTTTTCCAAAAAAGAAGATAAAAAATAGGGGATGTTACTGCAATTGTTTGGGGGATATACGGGAGAAGCGTGATGCCTTAGAGTATGCACATCCCATTCAGTCTAATCGCAATAGTGTATGTGAGGAGGTACACATGTCAACCATGAAACTCCCTACCGACCACCCTGCCCCCCTTGCGCTGGCAAAAATCATCCAGCAAGGTGGCATCACCACCTTCCCCGAGGTCTTGACGCTAAGCGATGTGGTCACGCGCTGTGGCATCCCGCTGGCGTGGCTGTTGTACCAGATCGCCAACGATGCCTTACCTGGCAGTTGTATGGGGGGCGCGCGAATGTGGCGCTGTCAGCGTCAGACGTTTTTGGAATGGGTCAAGGAGCATGCCAATGAACAACAATACCAACTGGCCGGGACTCAGCGCAGTGATCCACCACACCCTGCAGCGCCAAGCGCTCGAAATGATTACCGCGGCCGCCCAACGCTGTCACATTAGTCCAGCGCAACTGTGTGATTGGGCGCGGCAACATGGCATCCTGCTTCATGTGAGTCTGCAGGGGTTTTTGATTGAAAAGGCCGCCGTTGATAGCGCACTCTGCCGGCGTTCACCACAATCGCGTACCCATACCAAACGCAAATATACGCAATAAAAAAATCCCCCGTCGCTCATTCTGAAGCGGCGGGGGATTTGGTGAGGAGACTATTCGACCGACTGGGTTTCGCTGGTGTCAATGCTTTCGGCGAAGTTATCAGAGGTGACGTCGTCAGGGTTAAAGCCCAAGGCACGTAAGCGCGCCATCAGCATTTTTTCGCGAGCGGCATGATGATCGGCGCGAGCCCGTTCTTGTTCGGCACGTTCGTGTTCTTGGCTGGCGCGTTCGTGGTCGCGTTCGTAGGATTCGGCCAATTCGACGTAGCTCATGAAGCGTTCGCCATCGGGGCGGCTCAAGGATAATTCGCCGTTTTCGATCACGAAGCCGACCCCTAGGCGGGGGCTTTGCCAGCCATGTAGAGTATCGACTTCTTCGAATTGTTGGCCGTTGTGAACCCAGCCCATGGCTTCACCGGCATCGGGGTCATACATGTAGTATTCTTCGACGCCAGCGCGCTCATAAAACTTGAGGCGGCGACAAATCGTTACCATGCTCATACCGGGAGCAAAGGCATCGAAAACGACGTGGGGCACCACGTTGGCTTCGTCCCATTGGCGATACGCGGTGCGCTCGCCCTTGGCCACGCCGTAGGCCACAAAGACGTCGGGATTGGCAAAAGTAGTGGCGGTCGGCGTGGTATACCAGGGCACACCACCAGCCACCAATACGTCGCGGCGAGCGCGGAACAAGGCCTCGAGGCCCCCTTGGAGGGTGACAATCCAGCGCAGGCGCCGGGTGCTTTCGCCGGTAATAATTCGTGGAGCCATCTGCTTCCTCCTACTTCGTCAATTGTTGCAAGGCGCGGGTGATGCTTTCTTCGGGGGTGACTTTGATTTGGACATCGGCCAAGGTACCATCGGGAGCGACGACCACATGGCTCCGGGTTACCCCCATATATTTTTTGCCATACATGCTTTTTTCGGCCCAGACACCATACGCTTCGCACACTGCATGATCCGTGTCTGCGAGTAACGGGAAGGGCAAATCGAATTTGCGTTTGAAGGCCACGTGCGATTTGACCGAATCGGGGCTGATGCCGAGGACGATGGCATCGGCAGCGGTGACTTCGGCATAACGATCGCGGAAGCCACATGATTGCGTGGTACAGCCAGGGGTGTCATCTTTGGGATAAAAGTAGATAATCACGGTACGCCCTCGCAACGCAGACAACTGAATGGTCGTGCCATCATCAGCGGGGAGCACAAAATCGGGGGCCATATCACCAATTTGTATTGCCATGGAAAACCTCCATTTAAAGAATCATTCCTCACGTCACACATCAGTTGTATGCGGTATAGTACAATACAAGCACGACACGCCGTGATAGCACATGTGTGCTATTATACCGGATAATTACGCAAATAATCATTACAAGTTGATGTCGAAATAGGAGTGTGTGCCGATGCGGTTTGATGTACTGACGCTCTTCCCCGATATGTTTACCAGCCCTTTTAATACCAGTATTATCAAACGAGCTATCCAAGCCGAAAAACTGGCCGTACACGTGCACGATATCCGCGACCATGCCACTGATCGCCACCGCACCTGCGACGATACGCCGTATGGGGGTGGGGCAGGGATGGTGATGAAAACTGCTCCGCTCGCAGCGTGTATTAGAACAGTATCGGCAGCTGATGACACCCCGCCACATGTGATTTATTTGTCGCCAGACGGCGAAGTATTGAATCAGGCCATGGTGCTTCGGCTCAGCCAGATCCCACGCATGATGTTGATTTGTGGGCACTACGAGGGAATTGACGAGCGGGTCCGCACGACTTTTGTCCACCAAGAAATCTCGATTGGTGATTATGTATTAACCGGTGGGGAGTTGGCGGCCATGGTGGTTATCGATGCAGTCGCACGCTATGTCGATGGGGTCATCAAAACTGAATCTGTGGCCGAAGAATCACACAGTGATGGGTTGCTTGAGTACCCGCACTATACCCGACCAGCCAACTGGGAAGGGCAAGAAATCCCGGCAGTGCTCGCCAGCGGCCACCATGGTGACATCGCCGTGTGGCGCCGGCAACAACGCTTGTTGCGCACCTTGCAACGCCGCCCAGATATGCTCGCGATGGCGCCACTGAGCCGCGCCGATCGGCAGTTTTTGGCGACCCATGGGTACAAAGGATAACAATACACTGATTGATGCGACGCAACGATAGTGCAACAGTATGCCGAAAATCTCACAAAAACCCATCAATCTATACAGTTTCAGCGTTGATTTTGGATGCGTGTTGAACTATGCAGAAAAATCAATAATTTCTCACATTCTCATAAGAATAGCTACGCAAAAATATGCAGTCAACAGGAATATTGATGATTAGAATGCATTATCTATCAAACTATGACTTTTTTCGATACGAGAGAAAAAGGGGTGAACAGCACATTTTGTTATGAATTTATCATAAACTAGGGTAAAAACTAGTGTTTCTGTCATCTGTTTGATAACTTTGATGCTTGCCACTGCCACGCCACTGACTTATAATGACGGCGTAATAGACTCATGTGGGTGCTGAATAGTGTATGTTTGTCGGCAATCGCGTTATCATATAACAAATCCCCCCCACACAACGTAATTGCCAGACACTAAACGGAGGAACTTCATGTTCGGAAACAAAAAACCCCAGACTGCAGTCACTACGGTGAGCAACACCAAGCCAGAAACAGTCATCGGAAGCAATACCAGCTTTGTCGGGACAATT
The DNA here is from genome assembly GCA_937876225.1 of uncultured Chloroflexota bacterium. Lineage (GTDB taxonomy): Bacteria > Chloroflexota > Chloroflexia > Chloroflexales > Roseiflexaceae > UBA965. The sequence goes on from CALFIC010000121.1 coordinate 8,143, forward strand.
AAGTCAGACGGCAACATGCGGATTGACGGCACTGTCGAAGGTGACGTCGAAGTGCTCGGTAATTTGATTATCGGCGAAACCGGCCGGGTTATCGCAACCATCAAATCACAAAACTGCCATGTATCTGGGGCAGTCCGTGGTGAAATCACCGTCGTCGACCAACTCGAAATTTCGCCAACCGGCAAGGTATGGGGCGACATTATGACATCCGCATTGCACATCGAGCCAGGCGGTTTGTTCCGTGGTCAAAGCACCATGTCAGCCAATGCCGACGAACCGTTGTTGCTCGAAGCTCCCCGTAGCAATCGTGGCGACAAATAATCGTACGCAGGTAATCGTATGACGCCGCGTCCACGCACGCGTAGCACGCCCAAACCAGGTATGCGCCAATCAATTTGGCGCATACCATCGTTGTTTGGGCGGCGGCGCATGTCTCCGGCCACACTGATTGTGTTGGTCATGGGGGCTTTTTTCTTGTTTAGTTTTGTAAATCAAGTGATTCGGCAAGCCCAACTCGAACAATTCCGCGAAGAAGTCCGCGCGAATGTGGCGCGTCTGAGAAGCGAAAATGCCACGCTCCAACAAAGCGTCGAATATGTTGAGTCAAATGACTATGCCGAGCAAATCGCGCGCGAACAACTCGGCTATGCCCGGGTTGGTGATACGGTATTGATGCCCACCTTCCCCGATCAAGTCATAAGTAACACCGTCAACACCATCACCACCACGACCGCCCTCACAAATACCATTAACGCAAATACCCCAAATACGACTCCGGCAACCATTCCACCAACCATCGTTGCCCCTATTGAACCCAATTGGATGCGCTGGTGGCGGATGCTACGTGGCAGCACTCCATGAACAATCCGGCGATTTCGGTTGTGATTGTGAACTGGAATGGGCGGCATTTGCTCCAACAATGCCTAACGCACCTACAGGTGGCGATTCAGGCTAACGATCAGGTTATCGTAGTTGATAATGGTTCGCAGGACGGAAGTGTGGCATGGCTCCACACCCAATGCCCGTGGGTAGACGTCATCGCATTGCCAACAAACCGCGGATTTGCAGGAGGCAACAACGCCGCCCTTGCAGATTGCCGCCATGACTGGATACTCCTCATTAACAACGATGCCTTTGTGGCAGCTGATGCCATCACGCAATTACGCCAAATGGCGGCAACCTGCCCACCCCACACCGGGGCGATTGCAGCGACGTTGGTGTTTGATCATGCCCCTGACTTGGTGGCATCGAGTGGGATAGTGCTCCGACGCGACGGGGTAGCGATTGATCGCGACATGACCCGGCCACTCGCGGACATCCCTACCAATCCCCAAGCCATCGCAGGCGCGAGTGGTGGAGCAGTATTGTTGCGCCGGGCCATGATTGACGACATTGGTTTTTTTGCCGATGATTTTTTTAATTACCTCGAAGATGTCGATTTAGCGTGGCGGGCGCTGTTGCGCGGATGGCAAAGTATCCACCTTCCCACCGCCCATATTCGCCATGTTTATTCGGCTACCAGCGGGCAAGGGTCTCCGTTCAAACAACGATTACTCGGACAAAATCGCTGGCGCACCCTCATCCGTTGTTTGCCAACTGAATTATGGTGGCGCTATCTGCCAACAATCATTTGCTACGACATTGCTGCAAGTGTAGCGCTCGCAATCAATGGCCAATGGGCGGGAATCGCAGGGCGCCTAAGTATCCTTACTGACTTACCAACACTACTTACCCAACGCCGAGCGATTCAATCACGGCGGACGGCATCAATTGCGCATCTCACTGCGTGGTTGATACCGGCACCGTGGCCGTGGCAAGAATACCGCGAGCTTCAGCGCCTCGTAGCGATTATGGCACACCGCACCCCTTCAACACGCAAGGAGTAACCAATGTTCGCGTTTCGCACTTTTTGGGCAGCATGCAAAGATTATTTTGAAGAACTGTTTCTCAACGTTTTTATGAATGTCTTGTGGTGCCTGATTGCCCTGCCGCTCCCAATTTTGCTCTATGGCAACTTCACTGCCAAATACTACATCGGCACAGTTATTTTGGCATTACTCGCCCCACTCCCACTCGCTATCGCCAACGGTGGACTCGCTCACTTGGCGCGACGAATTGCCGATAGCCGCGCCGTCAGTATCCGCAATGTATGGGATAGCTTATGGATCAACCTACGCAAACGCATCATGTTGCACTATGTGTGGGCGATTGTGTTTTATACCTGTATCTTCAACATGTGGTTTTATAGTAATACAGCGACTATGCCGCTGGCATTGACCATTTTGTTTTTTGATTTGTCGATTCTCTGGTTGGGCTACCTCGCCTATTTGCTCCCGCTCAGCGAGCTCCAGCCTGAAGCACCACTTGGCGTCACGATGCGCAATGCCGCCGGGTTGATGTTTACGATTGCCGGGGCGTCGTTGATTATGATCCTGATTGCATCACTCTTATTCGTCGCATCATCACTGGTAATTATTTTACATTTGCTGTTGTTTGCCACCTTGATGACGTTTTGGGGCACCCACCTGACCGATGTAGCGATTGCTGTAGTCAAAGAACGCCAAGAACAAGCGACACAAACCACAGAAAATAGCGAAAATCGAGCGCCAAGTGGACAAATTCGCCCCAAGTAATCTTTCGTCTCTGGCAACCATCACCAGAGCAAATGTCTGGTGATGGTTTTTTGCATTTATTTTTTGTTTTAAGTTAATATTTTTTTGTTTTTTGAAGTATTATTTATTTTTATCAATATTCACCTTATTGTTATTTATGTGATTCAATTCAATTTTTTTTGAAAACCTGTAAATAAAATACATTGTAATGAAATTGCAATTCTGATATTTCTTTTTGATTGACAAACAAACATTTACATCATAAAATCGGCTAGTATATCAATATTAGCACTGTATTTAGGCACGAGCATTATGCAACACAATTCACGCGCAATTCGCCATTGGGCATTCACGGCTATTTTAGTCGTTTTGTCGAGTGTATTACCAATTGGCGCCGCCATTCCGATTAGTAAGGCGGCCACACCGAGTGGATCAGCCACGTTGACCATCAATGGTGGTGGTGGTGCGGCGGCTGATGGTAGCGACGGTATTAAGTTGAACTTCAATGTGACCACATACGGGGGTGAGCAAATCAAGTTCCGTGGCAAAAATCACCTTTATTTGGCGGGAGAATTCGGGGCGCATTTGAATATTGGTGGCGCCACATCCGCAAGTGGAATTACCCTCAGCACCGAGAACTTGTCACGGGCATCCAAGGATATCAGTGGTGGCGCAGATAGTGACACCTTTACCATCGGCAATCTGACAGGGAGTGCAAATATCACCGGTGCCACAACCACTGGTGACGCCACTGCCGTCATGACCTACACCAAAGTGTTTAATACGCGCACCTATACATTGGTGCGCTCGATATCATATATCTACCCAAATCGGTACTATAGCGACTCACTCAAAGTGATTATTCCCGCAGGTAACACGTCAGTGGTCACCCTCTACAAAGGTGGCGATACCGCACCGGGTGAAACAATCGGCACCGACGATTGCGACCTAGCCGGTATGGGGATGATTGATACAGTGCCAGTGCGTGACGTCACGAGTATTGATACAACGTGTCAAGCAATCGTCGGTATGCGTGAAAATAAGTTGACGAGTGGTATGGTGACATTTGACGGTGCAGTGTCAGAGCATTATACGATTCCGATTACTGCAGTGACATCTGGTAGTGCACTGGATTATTATGCCCAACAAACGTCATTCAAAACAGATAATACGCACGACAGTGGATTAATGATCGCATATACGATTGGATCCACGGCGGGCACCTATATCAAAGACAATATCACCTATGTCAGCACCCAAGGGGTCAATCTAGATGCGATTTGGAGTAACCCAACCTACAACTCGATTGGGCACCTTTATTTGCCATTGAGTAATTCCATGCTCACCAATCAATCTGGCTTGGGATATACATTTACCTTACCAACCAATTTAGTCTATGGCACGATTAACAACACCTGTGGCGGCACGGCGACAGTGGTAGGCAATGTACTCACAGTTACCGGTGCAGCAGTCAATGCCTTGAGTAAATGTGTCATTGATTTCGACGTCGGTGCCACAGCCAACGCCACCTATACCTTGACATCAGCAAGTGTCGGTAGCGTGACCGGCGTGATTAATGCAGTCGGCAAATCATCGGTGGTGTTTAGTGGTATTTCACCCACATTCACCATCACGCCCACACCAACCATTACCAACACGCCAACCAATACGGCCACCAATACGTCGACATCCACCAATACTCCGACCAACACCAGTACCCCGACATTGACACCGACCGCAACAAATACAAGTACACCAACAGATACCGCAACCAACACGGCGACCCCAACCAACACTTTTACGCGCACCCCAACCAACACCCCAACCGATACCAACACCCCAACCAATACCAATACGCCCACCTATACCAACACACCAACCAACACA
>CALFIC010000122.1 GCA_937876225.1 uncultured Chloroflexota bacterium
TGTCTCACACGCACAGGTGTCAAAAATCTCGATCATGCTGACTTGCTTCATTGGAATAGATACGACATTCTCGATCCAGTAAACGGTAAATGGGGACAAAACAAACCACTCAGAGATTTAAAGCAAAATGAACCTCTGTATGAATTGCGTTCAGACAGCCTCGTTGTACTCATCTCACATGTACCCTTATTAAGTGATTGGAACTCTCCTGAAGGTAGTTTTGCCTTCTTTACATCTGCAGAAAGAGCCAACGATTATCACCAAAATCATTTAGGGAATGGCAGGAATCGATTGCTCCCTTTCGCAAGTGGCGCACCTACAGACCCTCTTGAGGCTATGGCAAGTTTGTCACCACGGCGCGTATATGACCTCAGAATACGCCTACATCAACTCACCAAAATCAACCTACAAGCCGCTTGGTGTGTAAATCCCAACGACCACCGAGAAAATTCTGCTTATGGACGTTTGGGATCATTTAACCTAGGTCATATGTCTGCAAGAACTAGTGCCGAACGCACATTTGAAAACCTACGAATGTTCACAGTATCTGGTATCTGGAAAATTCTACCAAACAATCTTTTCGAACTAGAAGAACCACTCACACATTGGTCAGGTCATGACACGATCGGTTGGTCAGGGGGGCAAAGCATTCAACTTCTTCCGCTGGACCGTAGCTTCGTGCTTGAGAGCGGACTAGAAGAATTTGGAGGTACTGAAGATTTGACAGAGAGTGAAATCGAGGAACTAGTAGCTCACCACATAGACTCTATGCAGCTTGAAGATTCCAAGAATCAATTCATCGACGTTCCCTTTGATGAGTTGTATTCATTAGAACGATTCTATGTTGTTTGCTGGGATGCTGTTACCGGTGAAGGGGCTAACAAACCCTGGCATTTCCCTAGTTTCTTCGCCGCAATTCGCTATCTCGCTGCCTATGAACGAGAAATAGATCGAAACTCACGGATTCAAGGAGCAGGCTCAGACACACATATCGGATTTGCCGGTTCAAAGAATAGTGCATTTGAAGACCTGCGTAGCACGCGTTTCAAATTGGGGTTGAAACGGCTCGTTCAGCGTATGATCCAACGAAAAGGCTATCGCCCATCTGATGCGGCAGACCTCGTAGCACTCTGTAATGGAACACTCCGCACGCTCCATGTGGATTATGCCGGCTATGCCAAAGATCTACTGTGGGCCACACAGGCAGACGACCAAGCCGAATTGCTAGAAGCATTCGATATCAGTGAGGAACGCTGGGAAGCATGGTCTAATAATGCTGTATTATCCGTTGATCAACGTGGCGAGCGACTTGTGCTCGAACGAATGGATGCAAAAGCGTGGCAGCATCTCGAGCCCAAATCGCGGCACTTTCTATCTACTGCACTCCACCATCTTGCTGAGCAAGGCAGTGCCCCTCAGCTCGATTACGCTCCCATTAGCATCGAAATTGTCAAAGCTCTTGAAGTAGAGCTGGTTGCCATCTTAACGAACTTCCGAGCAGCAATTGGTCAAACATCTCTTCCACCCAGCGAAAAAGATCAGGCTGAACAACATTTAGCAAAATACCTGGCAAGCGGAAAACCACCTTCACTAGGCAATATGCCATATCTTTTCAAAAAAACCCAAATGCCAGCTTCGCCGCTACACGTCGCCCTACATCAATACCTAAAAACGCTACCAAATTACGGGTTTCTCACGAACCCTACCTTCCTGAAAACAGACCTCAATCGTGTGACGCACAAGTTTCGAAACGGCGGTGCGCACGACTCACCGATTCCTGAAGATGTGTGTCGTGAATGTGTTGATATTCTCATCGGCTCACATAATCAGAGCGGATTAATTTCGCAAGTCGCTGCATGGAAAGTAACACATACAAAGAATTCCGAGGCTACACAATGATCGACACCCTCACCCCCTACCCCGCCTACAAAGAATCTGGCCTGCCGTGGCTGGGTCAGGTGCCAGAGCATTGGGAAGTGTTACCAAATCGTGGCATTTTTATCGAAATCAATGATCGAAATCATCCTGATGAGGAAATGCTTTCGGTAACAATTACCAAAGGGATTGTTAAACAGCAATCATTGCTTGAAAACACTTCCAAAAAAGATAGCTCCAACATGAATAAATCATTTTACAAATTCGTCAAGCCAGGCGACATCGCTTATAACAAAATGCGAGCTTGGCAAGGAGCATTTGGTAAATCTTTATTCAAAGGAATAATCAGCCCAGCTTATGTAGTTATGCGAACTCGACATGAAAAAAACCTACCAGATTACTTTCATCAACTGTTTCGTACCTCGCAATTTGCAAAAGAAGCAGAACGTTGGTCATACGGAATTACTTCCGATATGTGGAGTTTACGGCCTGAGCATTTCAAGATGATATACATCCCCCTCCCCCCGCCCGCCGAGCAAGCTGCCATCGTGCGCTTCCTCGACTGGGCCGGTGGGCGGCTGGAGCGTACCATCCGCGCCAAGCGCAAGATTATCGCGCTGCTCAACGAGCAGAAGCAAGCCATCATCCACCGCGCCGTCACCCGTGGCCTCGACCCCAACGTCCCCCTCAAGGACTCGGGCATCCCGTGGCTGGGCGAGATTCCGGCGCATTGGGAGGTGCGTCAGCTACGCCATATTGGACAATTATTTAAAGGTTCAGGAGGTAATAAGGAAGATGCTACTTCTATTGGAGTACCCTGCATAAGATACGGGGAGCTATATTTTCGCTACAGAAACTTTATTCGTCAGCCTCAAGGTTTTATTAGTGAAGATAATGCAAAAATTTATACACCTATTCACTTTGGGGATGTACTTTTCGCTGCTTCTGGGGAAAAAATTGAAGAAATCGGTAAATCAGCAGTCAACCTTTACGATGGATTTGCTGTTTGCGGTGGAGATATTGTAATTTTTCGACCAACAGATTCAATCCATCCACCTTTTTTAGGTTACTCGTTGGATAGTTTCAGTGCAGCCCATCAAAAAGCTACAATGTGCCGTGGAACAACAATAAAACACATATATCCTGATGAACTTCGAAGCCTATGGACGTGTATTCCACCATTAACAGAGCAAAAAACTATATCTGATGAGTTAGTTAATCTGCTTAATGGCCTCACGACAGCCATCTCCCGCCTCGAGCGTGAAATCGAGCTCCTCCGCGAGTACCGCACCCGCCTCATCTCGGACGTGGTCACCGGCAAACTTGATGTACGTGCGGCGGCGGCCAGTTTGCCCGCCGAACCCGGTAGCGATAGCCTAGCCACCGATCTCCATGCACTCGAGGACGACACAGTAGATGAACTCGATGCCACCGAGGAGGATGTATGAGTACTGCGCTCGCTCGCCGTCACCGGTACGTGATGGGTACGTGATGACAGACACATTCTGCAGTGCACACATGATACGGCGATTGCATCAGGATGGGCTTTTTGGTACTTGATGGGTACTTGATGGTGCACGCATCAATACCGCACGCAATGCTTTACTAACACACATGTCCGTTTTCCATATTAGTAAAGGTTTTAGTAAAGCGCTGTGTATTTAGCGCATCAGGATGCGCTGGTTTCTTTACTAAATTAGGAGAAGGTATATGCCAACCAATACCACCGAAAAAGCGCTCGAATCCCTAATCATGCGCCATATGACAGGCACCGACGGGCTCTCTGTGCCACCACAACGGCTAGCGGAGCACCCCGCGACCTACGGCGGTACCGGCTATACGGCCGGTAGCCCACAAAACTACGATCGGGCCCATGCCGTCGATGGCTACCAACTTTTTGCCTTCCTACAGGCCACCCAACCGGATGAATTTGCCAAACTGGCGCTGGGTGATATGAGCGACACGCAAAACATTAACCGCCTCAAATTCCTTTCGCGGCTATCGAGTGAAGTGGGCAAGCGCGGTGTCATCGACGTGCTTCGCAAGGGCATCAATCACGGGCCGCTCCGCTTCGACCTCTTTTATGGCACACCATCACCCGACAACGCCAAAGCGACTGCGCTCCATGCCCAGAATCGTTTTTCGGTGACCCGCCAGCTCGCCTACAGCATGAACGAAACACGCCGAGCCCTTGACCTCTGTCTGTTCATCAATGGACTGCCCATCGCCACGTTTGAACTCAAAAACAGCCTTACCAAGCAGACCGTCGCTGATGCCGTCGAACAGTACAAACGTGACCGTGATCCGCGCGAAACGCTCTTTGAGTTTGGGCGCTGCGTCGTCCACTTTGCTGTCGACGACAGCGAAGTGCAGATGTGCACCGAATTAAAAGGCAAGGCGTCGTGGTTCCTGCCTTTCAACAAGGGTTATCACGCTGGTGCCGGCAACCCGCCCAACCCCGACGGGCTCAAAACCGCCTATTTGTGGCGCGAAGTACTCACGCCGCACGGATTGACCAATATCCTCGAAAACTACGCCCAAATTGTTGACGAGCCCGACCCCAAAACCGGCAAGAAAAAACGCAAACAAGTCTGGCCGCGTTACCACCAGCTCAGCCTCGTGCGCCACGCCTTAGCCGACGTACGCACGCGCGGAGCCGGTCAGCGCTACCTCGTGCAACACTCGGCAGGCAGCGGCAAATCAAACTCGATTGCATGGCTCGCACACCAGCTCATCGGCCTCAAGCGCGACCACGCAGACATTTTTGATTCGGTTATCGTCGTCACCGACCGGCGCATCCTCGACAGCCAAATCCAAGCCACCATCAAACAATTCATGCAAGTGGGTGCCACGGTAGGCCATGCCCAACATTCAGGCGACCTGCGCCGATTTATCGAGCAAGGCAAAAAAATCATCGTCTCGACGGTACAAAAGTTCCCGTTTATCCTCGACGAAATAGCCACCGAGGGTCAAAAGACGTTTGCCATCATCATCGACGAGGCCCATTCGAGCCAAGGGGGCAAAACGTCGGCAGCCATGAGTCAGGCGCTGAGTACTCATAGCGACGACCACGATTCTGATCCCGAAGACACCATCAACGACGCACTCGAACGGCGCATGGCCTCACGCAAAATGCTCGGTAACGCTAGTTATTTTGCCTTTACCGCCACCCCAAAAAACAAAACACTGGAAATGTTTGGTGAAGCGTTACCACCCGACGCCGAAGGCAAAATCAAACATCGGCCCTTCCACAGCTATACGATGAAGCAAGCCATCGAAGAAGGCTTCATCCTTGACGTCCTCAAAACATATACCCCAATCGACAGCTACTACAAGCTCATCAAAAAAACTAGCGACGATCCCGAATTTGACACCAAAAAAGCCAAGAAAAAAATGCGCCACTACGTCGAAAGTCACAACTATGCGATTCGGATCAAAGCCGAAATCATGATTGAGCACTTTCATGAGCAGGTCATGGCCACCAGCAAAATCGGTGGTCAGGCGCGGGCAATGGTGATTACCAGCGGGATTGAACGGGCTATCCAGTATTTTTATGCATTCCGTACGTACCTCGCCGAACGCAAAAGCCCCTACCAAGCGATTGTGGCTTTTTCGGGAGAGCACGAATACGGCGGTAGCAAAGTGAGCGAAGCATCGCTCAACGGATTCCCCAGTAACGATATTGCTAGCAAAATCCAGACCGACCCGTACCGGTTTTTGATTTGTGCCGACAAATTCCAGACCGGCTACGACGAGCCGCTGTTGCACACGATGTATGTCGACAAACCGCTGTCGGGCATCAAGGCGGTACAGACGCTATCGCGACTCAACCGCGCCCACCCGCAGAAACACGATTGCTTCGTGCTCGACTTCCAAAACAACAGCGCCGCCATCACGCTGGCCTTCCAAGATTACTACCGCACCACCCTGCTCGCCGATGAGACAGATCCCAACAAACTCCACGACCTCAAAAATGCCCTCGACAATGCCCAAGTCTATGCCACGACTGCTGTCGATACCCTCGTCGAGCGGTTTCTCGCTGGCGCCGACCGTGACAAACTCGACCCCATCCTCGATGCGTGTGTGGCGACGTATGTCCAGACACTCGACGAAAACGAGCAGGTCGAATTCAAAGGCAAAGCCAAAGTTTTTTGTCGTACCTACGCCTTTTTATCATCGATTATTCCGTATTCCAATGCGCACTGGGAGAAGCTTTCGATATTTCTCACGCTTCTCATTCCCAAATTACCCGCACCCAAGGAACCAGACCTCGCCATCGGCATCCTCGAAGCCATCGACATGGACAGTTACCGTGTCGAAAAAAAGGCGATTATGCAGATTGTACTGGCGGATCAAGACGGCGAGATTGCGCCGATTCCCACCGATGGTAGTGGTTATATCCCTGAGCCAGACCTCGACCGTTTGAGCAATATTCTCAAAACGTTCAACGAACAATTCGGCACAAACTTCACTGATACCGACCGCATCTCCAAACGCATTCGTGAAGACATTGCGCCACAGGTGGCAGCCGATGCAAACTACCAAAACGCCCTCGCCAATACACCGCACAATGCACGTATTGCGCATGATCAAGCGTTGGCGAAAGCGATGCAACAGCTCCTCAAGGACGACACGCAGGTCTACAAACTTTTTGTCGAAAACCCATCATTCAAACAATCACTGGGCGATTTGATCTATGCCTTGACCAAATCATCACCCCATGCCCCAACGGCGCATAAATCATAAACCCAGGCGTTGCCCTAGGCGAGCTCATTACGCCCCTTCAGTGCGAAACAGCCCTGAAGGGGCGTAATGCAACAGCACAGGGCATCACCCTTGCGCATGGAATAAACCCAGGTCTCGTCGTGGCACCACCACGTTGATGTTCGTTCCCCATTGCCCCATCGGGACAGCATGCATCTATCGCCACGCACGGAGATTCCACGGGCGCTATCGCACCCATGGAATGACGTTGGGGGCGGATTCCCCCGCATCACCACCGGAAATAGCGCTCGCCGGCGATTTGGCCATCGATGGCCGAAATTTCGCCCAGATGATACTGCGAATGCCCATAATAGTGCTTCATGATATAGCCGGCTTTGCTCATTGATACGGCATAATCGACCGTTGATTGTACGTCGTCATTGGCCAAATCGGCATACGTGGCACAAGCGTGGCGGATCACTGATTCGGCAAAGGGCGTGGCGAAGTCCCAGTCTTGCATCTGGGCAATTGCTGCCGCACTTTGGGCCTGCACCGCCTGACCATAGGCAATCAATTCAGTCACCACAATCTCGTTGCTCAGGGCCGTCACATCGTCGCTACTCATCCCAAAGCCATCACTACTAAACGGCACGCCCATGCGCGTCAAAAAGTGGTGGGTGGTAAATACTTGCTCGAGGGGCGCTACAAACCGCGAAATACAGGCGTCTTCGCTCCGGAACGAATGCCATACGCTCCACACCATCGAATTCATGTCGCGATGTGGGCGAGCCCGCAAACGATCGACGGCATTGTTGGCTAACACGTTCTGTAATTCGGCATGGGTTTGGGCATGTAATTCCGTCAAAACCGCGAGAAAACTTGCGTTGCTCATGAAAAAACCTCTGTTAAAAAGATACTTTCCTCATCATACAATACCCCACCACCACCAATTCACCATTGCCAAATACTTATTAAATAAATATACTATGAACAACATCTACGCTAATCTCAGCGGCTCATTGGTTGTGTATGGTGCATTGAGACAACCAAGTACCACCATTGCGCGATCAATTGGTGATTCTCAGCGGAGTCGCTCTCGCCAACGTCATTCCATGACCACGGTCGTGGAATCTCATACCGAGGACACACCCCGTCGTGTGCCGATGCTATGGCAAACCTCGGGAGATTCCACGCGACGGTTGCGATCGCAACCGGCATGGAATGACGCCAGTGTGGGGTTTCGGCGTAGGTATTCACTGATAACCACAAAAAAGGAATCCC
>CALFIC010000123.1 GCA_937876225.1 uncultured Chloroflexota bacterium
CCTCAGCGATTATACCCTGATTGAAAATCCGTTGGTGGTGACATTACGCCAACGCGGAATCTTGGCAGCCGACGACATTCGCCTCGGCATCGCTGTCGACGCCCATGGGAACCTCTGTGACCAGCACCAACAAGTGATTCCGTGGTTGTGGACACTCGGACCACCCCGCAAAGGCTCTGCCTGGGAATGTATTGCCATCCCCGATATCCGCAATCAAGCAATCACGTTGGCACACGATATTTTTGCCACTATTCCATCTATTTAATGATAAAAAACTGCCACGTCTACCCATAGCGTACCGCAAATCGGTGCGCTATAGGTATCATGGTTGATTCTTTTTGCGCCTATAGGCTAATTCCAATAAATACCGTAGAAAAGCCCCATAATCCATACCCAATTGCGCCGCAGCTCGATACATGCCACCGCTCCTGGTAATATCGGGGTTGGCATTGACATCGAGCACATATGGAACACCATCTAATACGCGTATATCGACCCGCCCATAATCGCGCAAGCCAATCGCACGAAATGCAGCAATCGCCACCTCATGGATCCGCGTGCGTAATGAAACATCAATCTGATAGGCAAATTCCCAAATCGGTGTCTGATAATCCACCGAATCAAGCTTCCACTTACCGTCATAGGTACACAGTCGGTCGTGATAATCCGCAAAGGGTGAATAATCGATGCTACTCAATGGCAACACCGTAATATCATCACCATTGCCCCACAGACTGACATTAAACTCGATGCCATCGATAAATTCCTCAACCAACACCACTCCCCCAAATTGCGCGTACATGGCAGCGACTTGAGCGACGAGCATGGTGGGGTTATCGACCACCGAATCACGCGTGATGCCGAGTGAGCAATGTTGGCTAGCAGGTTTGACAATTGCCGGGAAGTGCGTCCATGCCCCCACCACACCATCATGACAAATCAGTGCGTGGGGGGTCGGTACCTGCTGTGCAATCAGGCAGCGTTTTGTTTCGTCTTTGGATTGACTCCGTTGCAATGCATCGGCCGGGCACCCGGTATAGAAAAAACCTAAATCACCAATTAACTGCGCTGGCGTGGCATAATCAGTGCCATCACCATTCCAACCTTCACACAGGTTCAATACCAGCCATTGATCTGGTGTATATGGCGCCAATGCGCCGGCCATATCGCATCCAATCACGGTCTGCAACACGACAGTCAATCCTTGTGCTCGCAAACAGTCCACTATTTCGGTGGTTTCACTAGGGGTAATGAACGTGCCATCATCACCATGCAGGCTTGGGTCATTTTGGAGCACGACGACCGCATATGGCGCATCCATACGAACTCTTTCAATTCAACTACCTGGTATTTTTTATGCTACCCAACGCCGCATATAAATACACAAATCATCACCAACGGCAAAATAATCGGGAATCCGCGCAACCAACTGACATTGCATCTGGCTATAAAACCGTTGGGCCGGCAGATATTCCGCCTTGCCCCCCGTCCAAATCACGATTTGCCAGCGCCCAATCGCCTGCACTGCAGCTTCTACTGTGGTAAATAGCGCCCGCGCCACCCCACGCCCTTGGGCATCGGGATGCGTACAAATCCAGTAGAGATCAGCCGTCCCCGCGGTCAAGTCTGTGGGTCCCCAACAGGCAAAACCATACAAGCGCTCCGCATCGCGGCATACCAAAAAATGATACCCCGACACCTGCGGGTCTTCCATGTAGCCCGCAAATAATTCAGCCACCGTGGCGACTTCGGCAGCACTAAATACCCCTACGGCCTGGGCACACGCCACAATCTCCGCTTCATCAGTCGACGCTGCGGGGATAATTGTCCATTGGTACTTCATTTTGTCGGCGTCCGTGCCAATTCTCCATTCTTTCGATATAAAAACAGACACCGGCAACATGCAAGTGCACTATTGTTGCCGATATCTGTTTACCCATAAAAACACCGCGCGGGAGGCTATTTGCGGGTCATCGAGACTGTCAAATAGCCAGCAATACCGACGGGCAACACCCACCACGCCGGAATCCCCATCCGTACCAAGGCGGCGGTCACAGCCAACCCGACCACCACAGCCACAGCAATGCGCCAGTCGTCACCAACAATAAAGTCAATCCAAAATTCTGCAAAGGCAATAATGTACTTCATGCGGCCCTCACTGCCTGTGGTGCCCGCAATTGCCGCACCAACACAAACGCCACGATGGTGTAGAATCCAAGCAACCCGAGCAACGCCAAATCAGTCCCTGGCCACTCGACGCCCATCCCTTCGGCCGACCAAAAGGTCCCAAAGCTGGTCAACAACAACCCCACCACGTATTTGAGCGTGTTTTCGGGGACGCGACTGAGCGGGCGATGGAGCAATATCCCCGCCAGCAATACGATAATCAAGGCCGCAGCAGCCCCCCACACAGCCAAGCCGACGTTTTGTTGGGCAGCCCCAAAGGTAATCGTAATAAACGCCACTTCTAAGCCTTCGAGAAACACACCCTTGAAACAAATCGTAAACGAGTACCAATCGAGACCAGCGCGTTCGTCACGCCCATGCTTGCGTGCTTCGGCTTGCTCTGCCGCAAAAATCGCATCTTCGTCGTGTAGCGCTTTGCGCCCTGAGGCCCGCAAAATCGCCTTGCGCAACCATTGCAACCCGAAAATCAGCATCAATGTGCCAACCACCAACTGCATCGAATGAATCGGCACCAACGCAATCGCCGGTCCCAAAATCGCCACAATCACCGCCAGTGTGGCCAACGCCGCCAACGTCCCAATCAACGACGACCGCCAGCCCCGAGTAATCCCCGTCGCCAACACAATCGTCAATGCTTCGACCATTTCGACGGCACATGCCAGAAACGTCGACGTCACCAAAAAGATCTGACTCGTAGTCATGGGAATCCTTTACATGTTACACCCACACAGTATACGCACTACAATACCACATTTTTTGCAACCCAAAACACCCCACACCTATGCAGGAATCAGCGCCAACACCGCATCGATTAATTCACCCAATTGTTTATACTGATGCACAAAACGCTCCGGATGCGGCGCCGGATACAAAATCTCACTCACCCGCGCCACAAATGATTCGGGCAATACCGCAAATTTTTCACAATAATACAAATTATTGCCGTCACCCACAAAATAGGTCTGATTGAGTGCAAACAGCACCTGCATGATATCGTTGATGAGCCGGGGCGTAATACTCGCCAAAAACACCACATCGCCACGTTCAACTTTGTTGCGGTAATGGTAATCATGCCGCCAGTAGCGCAACGACCCGGCATATTTTTTGCATATCGCCTGTTGTAATGCTACGGGGTAGGGCACCAAGCGTGCCTGCCACATCGCAATCAGCCCGTCGGGGTCGCTAATCACCACTTGATTACCAATGTCGGTCAAAAAATGATAGCCCCACAACGTCCAGACATGGTCGACTTTAGGCATATCGCCCCGTAGCCAACTCTCGAGTTGCGCATCAATGTCGGCCACCGTGCGCACCCACACATAATCGATGTTGACGCCTGCCTCACGCCAGCGCTCCACCGCCGCACAAAACGCCGGCCAGGTGGGGGATTCATCACTATACGGTTTGCCCACTGTTTCGTCACAAAAGAGCCGGAAGTCAATATCGGAGCGCTCATCGGCAGTACGTTTACCCCGTGAGCCACCCATCGTCACCGCACGACGTCCACTCCCCATCGCCAACAGCAACGGCAGACATTCGGCAATTACTGCATCAACCTGTGACATCATTGTCCTCCTGCAATTAACGTAACCCAGCCACCACCTGACCGATTTTGGTCAATGCAGTGCGCACCTTGTCGGCTTCATAGCCCACCGTAATCCGCAAATGCCCTTCGGCACCCAGTGTGCTGCCTGGCGCTACCAATACCGAGGCCTGTTGGCGAATCGCTTCGGCCACATCGTATGACGGTAGATCACGGTGGTAACGCACAAAGGCAATGCTGGTGGCTTGAGCGGGTTGCACACTAAATACTCCTGCTTGCGTTGCCAACCATTCATGCAATACCGCCAAGCCTGCTTGGGTGATTTGGCGTTGACGTTGCAACAGTTGTAGGCGCTTAGCCGGCTTGAGGGCGATTTCGGCCAGCGTCATACTAGGGGCGGCCGCCGCAATCACGGCATATTCATGCCGGCGCCAGAGTTCTTCGGCCATCTGGGGGGTAGTCATCGCCCAACCCACACGCAAACCACTCAAACCGTAGGCTTTGGAGAAACTGTTGGTGCAGATGACACGATCGTACATCCCCCAAAACGTCGGGGTATCAGCCACGCCCGCATGCTCGGTCCCGTGATAGACCTCGTCGACGTGCAACCATGCGCCTACTCGAGCACAGGCCGCCACCACCCGCTCCATTTCGGTGCGGGTCATGATGGTGCCCGTCGGATTGTTGGGATTGACAATCGCTACCAGTTTGGTGAGCGGTGTCACCACGCGGTCGAGGGCATCGAGGTCGATGCGCCAGCCGGCATCGGCGCGCAACGGCAAATCGCGCACCACACAGCCCATGTTTTGGGCAGTACCCCAGATTTGACGGTAGCCGGGAGTCATTATCACCACTTCATCACCCGGCACCAACAATGTCTGACACACCATGCTATTGGCTTGCGAGGCACCCACTGTCACCAGCACATTAGCGGCAGTAGCACCGGCATACAAATCAGCGATGCCCCCACGCAAGGCCGTGGTACCGTTGACTTCTGGATAAAAAAGCCCCGTATCGAGCAACGATTCTATTTCGTCTTCGTTCAACCATTCACGCGTCGTCACACATTTGACACTACTATCGGCCAAATTATAAGCCACGTTGCGTTCGTGGAGCGATTGATAATGTTCGAGGGCAAAAGGAACAAAATTGGTCATAGCGGTGCGTCCGTTTCGTTGCTTAACTAAATTTGTCTTATTGTACGATAATCCAGCCAGCCTATTCATCTATTCCTTCTGCATGCTTACTGCCTAAGCACTGTTTTTTAAAACACACACACCACTACATTGACAAGCACTTAGCCACAATGCTACAGTAATCGTACATCCCTCAATTTTGAACAAATAGATTTACTCTGTACACAAGGATTTTTATGTCAAATCAAACTCCATTACCCTTTTTGTTCATCAATGAGCAACCGGCGTGGCAAATGCCGGAACTCCCAAGCTTGCGCAAATTACCAGCCCACGCCACTTTTTGGCCATTCCCATCGGCCCAAGCCGCCTTTGGACGGGTAGCCGAGCAATCACCGCTCGTGCAGAGTCTCAATGGCAATTGGGATTTCACATTGTTTGACACCCCCCGCGAAGTCACCGCCGATGCGCTCAAATCTGCCCCGTGGCGCCAATTAGCCGTCCCCGGCAATTGGACCATGCAACTACGCCACGAACCATGGGACGGCGAGTCGTTCATACGCCCACACTACACCAACATCCAAATGCCCTTTGCCGAAACCTTCCCCCACCTGCCCGAATCAATCGCCACCGGCGTCTATCGCACTCGATTCCGCGTCGCAACTGCTTGGGCCGAACAACGGGTGGTACTCCATTTTGCGGGCTGCGAAGGAGCTTTGTTTGTCTACCTCAACGGTGCCTTTGTCGGTTTCAACAAAGATAGTCGCACCCCTGCCGAATACGATATCACCGAATTAGTCCAACTCGGTGGCGAATACGAATTGCTGTGTGTCAACCCGCGCTATTCTGATGCCAGCTGGCTGGAAGACCAAGATCATTGGTGGCAGGCCGGGATTCACCGCGACGTCTACCTCTACACCACGCCCACTACGTTTTTGCAGGACGTCACCGTCCAAACCGACCTCGCCGATGATTTCAGCACAGGCACCCTCCGTGTCCACACTACCGTACGCACCCATGGCCAGCACGCCAGTGGCACCATCCATGTGCAGTTATACACCGCGGCGGGCGTAGCCGTCTTGCCCACACCGCTCACCAGTAGTGTGCCTGGCGCCCCTATCGGATTCCCCATGGGACAGCCCAAAAGTGACACCGCCAATGCCACCGTGGTAGCCACAATCGATCAACCCGCCTGTTGGAACACCGAAACGCCCCACCTCTACACCCTCATCGTCACCCTTGAGGCTGCCGGCACCAGCATCAGCACCGCAGTGCGAGTCGGCTTCCGCACTGTCGATATCACCAATCGCGAATTGCGCGTCAATCGCCAGCCGATTTTTGTGCATGGGGTCAATTATCACGAGCACAGCGATGAATTCGGCAAAGCGGTCCCGCGGGCAATGATGGAGCGCGACATCAAGACGATGAAGGCGCACAACATCAACGCCGTACGCTGCTCACACTACCCCAACCACCCCTATTGGCTCGATTTGTGCGACCAATACGGCCTATTTGTGGTCGATGAAGCCAACATCGAGCACCACGCCCTGCTCCGCCTCAGCCAAGAATCGCGGGTCAGTGCCGCCTACCTCGAGCGGGTCAGCAACATGGTAGCTCGTGACAAAAACCACCCCAGCGTGATTGTTTGGTCGCTCGGCAACGAAAGTGGTTACGGTATCAACCACGAAACCAGCGCCGCCTGGATTCGCCATACCGACCCTACCCGCCCCATCCAATACGAAGGGGCAGTGAGTCCTTTCAACAACGACCAAAGCATCACCTTCAACGGCACCTTGGACCACTGGAATCGGGGCCATACGGTGACCGACATTGTAGCCCCCATGTATGCCCCCATTAGCGACATCGTGAAGTGGATTAGCACCACCACCGATCCACGACCGCTGATTTTGTGTGAATATGCCCACGCCATGGGCAACAGCAGTGGCTCGCTGGCCGACTATTACGCCGCATTCGAGCAGCATCATGGGCTGCAAGGGGGCTTCATCTGGGAATGGCTCGACCACGGCATCCGCATGTATACCCCCGCTGGTGAGCCCTACTGGGTCTATGGCGGGAGTTTTGGCGAAGTGCCCCACGACGGCAACTTTGTAGCCGATGGGATGGTCTGGCCCGACCGCACCCCCCACCCTGGCATGCGCGAATTCATGTACTTGGCTCGCCCCGTACGCATCACCGCTATCGACAGTGCCAATGGCGTATTTCGCATCGAAAACCGCCGCTTTTACACCACCCTCGCCGACCTCCATGGCACCTGGCGCATCGTGGTAGATGGTACCGTCACGCATACCGGCACCGTCGCCATCCCGCCAATTGCCCCCCAATCCGCCGAGACGATTACCCTGCCCGTGCAATGGCCCGTAAGCGGTGAATCGTTTATCGAATTCTCCTTTGCCACCACCGCCGACAACTATTGGGCACCGGCAGGGCAGGTCGTAGCGTGGGATCAACTCGCTGGGCCGGTCATACAACCCATAGCGATGCCACCCTCAGCCACTCACACGGTGAGTAGTGTCAGCCAGACCCACCTCATCCTCACCAACAACCACTACCGTGTCGTTGTGGATCGCACCACCGGCGAGTTGAGCGACTTCAATCAGCGCCAAGCGATTATGGCTGGCCCGCAACTCAACCTGTGGCGGGCGCCCACCGACAACGACCACCTGCAAGAAATGTTCGCCATGATGCGGCTCCAAGCCTACCCACTCTGGCGTAGTGTCGGCCTCACCCAACTGCAATACCGCATCACCGCCGTGCAACCAATCGTCACGCCGAGCGGTGCACACTGCATCGAAGTACGTACCTGTGCCAGTGGCCGCGAGCGCTGGGACGACATCCAAACCACCCACACCTACACCTTGACCGACACGGGCAGTCTGCGAATCAGCACCCACGTCGCCCTTGCACCAGATCTGGTCGATCTCCCCCGCATCGGGATTACCTTGCAACTCGACCCCGCCTTTGAAACGATTGCCTGGTATGGTCGTGGCCCCCACGAAAACTACAGCGATCGCAACGCCAGTAGCATGGTGGGAATCTATCACAGCACGGTCAGTGAGCAATACACGCCCTACATCATGCCCCAAGAAAACGGCCACAAAGGTGATGTGCGTTGGCTCACGTTGTCCGATAATGCGGGCCAAACCCTCAGCATTCGTGGCGATGCCTTGTTTGGATTCAATGCCCTCCACAATAGCGACGCCGACCTCGAAGCAGCCAAATTCACCCCCGACGTCCATCCCCGCCCCGAAATCATGCTTAACCTCAATCACGGCATGCGTGGCTTGGGTACCGGGTTGATGGTCGATACCTTGCCCCAATACCAACTCAATGCCCACGAATATCACTTTACGTTTGAATTACGTTGGGAAAAATAATTCAGACTCGCCTATCGTGCACCTTCATTAAAAATCATCACTGCAATCAAATGTGTTGCAGTGATGATTTTGCATGTCAAAAATATACTATAGATAGTCGTATTAAAAACACTACGAATTGTCATGATATTGTAATTTTTTGTATATTCGATTATTTTTTGAAAAATTGCTAAAATCAAACAAAAATATGACTTTCATGCTATTTTTCAGCACATAATAAGTATTTTACACAAAAACATCTATATTGGCGATTTCACAATAGCAAAATCAAAAAATAATTCTAG
>CALFIC010000124.1 GCA_937876225.1 uncultured Chloroflexota bacterium
GCGCGTGAGTGTCGCTGAGGCCCGCTTTGTGGAAAACCAATTGACCGTTGCCGAACAACTATTGTTTGCCCGTTTGCCGCGCTACGACCAACGCCATGCCCTCGACCTGGTGCAGCTGTTGCACCGCGAAGGGACCGCCACGCCGGCATTGATTGGGATGGCGTTGCTCCACGATATCGGCAAAGTCAGTGATAGTGGCCGGCCGTTGGGCTTGGGGTGGTATGGCGTGATTGTGGTGACGCAACGCATGCTTCCGGCCGTCTATACGTGGTTACAGGCTCGTTTTGAGCCGGTGCAACGCCATGCCCAGCACGAACAGCGGAGTGCGACGATGGCACGGGTAGCAGGGGCGCGTCTCGATGTCTGTATGTTGCTCCAAGATGTGGCTGATGGGGTTGATACGCCGTTGTTACGGCTGTTTGCCGAGGCAGATGATCAATGTTAAGTGTAGATACCACGGCATATACTATTCAACTGGCGCAATTCGAAGGGCCACTTGATTTGTTGTTGCATTTAATCGAACGCTCTGAACTCGATATCACCACGATTGCCTTGGCGCAAGTAGCCGACCAATATCTGCAATATGTACGCGCCATGCCCAACCCCGATGCAGGACAGATGTCGGCATTTATTGTGCTGGCGTCACGATTACTGGTCATCAAGTCGCGGGTATTGTTGCCGGCGCCACCCCGCAGTAGTGATGAACCAGACGAGAGTATTGATTTGGTGGCGCAACTCAAAATTTACCAGCAGGTCAAACAGGCGGCGGAGTGGTTGCGCCAGCGCGAGCAACAAGGCTGGCAAGGATTTGGGCGGGTGGCCAGTTTGCCCAATGCGACGAGCACGCAACTGCCGCTCCAGATGACGCTTGATGAATTGTTGGTGGTCTGGCAGCAACGTATGCGCCTCGTGGATGTACCAGCGCCGGTAGTAACGTTGCCGGCCCGCAAAATTTTAACCGTGGGCGATGTGGTTACGACGATTCACAGCCGCTTGCAACAGGTGGCACGGGTCAGTTTTTTTGAGTTATTACCAAAAAAGTCACGCACACGGGTCGATGTAGTAGTGTCGTTGTGGGCCGTGCTCGAAATGATTAAACGGCGGGCGGTGGTGGCCCATCAAGACGAATTGTTTGGGCCGATTCAGATTGAGGCCCACCGAGATGAACCATAGGTAGTATTTTTGTGATGCAAATACCTTATTGGCTGATTTGCATAATCCCCACCGCCACCAGTGCCCCTATGAGTGAACTAATAAAATTGACGGCGTCGTTGTTCATCCAGCGCCAGCCGCGCACGAGGGTACGTGGGGTACCATCGCTGGCATATGGTCGCTCTGTGAGGCCGTCAGACCCCATGTAGAGGCGTTGTACGGTGGCGCCCATCAGGCTGTCGCTGAGGCTCCCGATAACGCCGCCGATGGTGGCGACGCCGATCAAGGCGAATACGATGGGTGTCGCCGTAAAAATCGCTGCACTGCCACTATAGACAATCCCCACCGCCATGGCGCCGAGGGTGGTCGCCATGGTCCCGACCCCACTAATGGCGCCAGAGGTGCCCCGGGGGACGGCTTTCAAGGTGGTGATGAGGCGGGGTGGGGTGGTAGCGAGCACGCCGAGCTCGGTAGCCCAGGTGTCGGCGGCGACGGTGGCCATGGCCCCCACAAAACAGGCATTCCAAAGCACGAGGTGGTCGGGCCAGAGGCTGCCGAGTAGACAGGCGAGGGCGGCAGCGCCGCCATTGGCGAGGGCTTGCCAGATATCGCGGCGGGAGCCTTTTTCGAACATGGTGCTATCGAGGTCTGATTTTTGGTGTTTGCGTAGGCGTGACCATAGCGTCGAGCTGACAAAGAAAAAGACCAAGCTCGCCCCGTGAGCCCAGCCCCCAAACCCGAAGGTAAGGGTGCCGGTAATGATGGCCCCGAGCCAGCCACTGCGGCTGAGCGAGCCGCGGCGGTACGCCACGGCGCCGATGGCAGTGCTAATGATGAGACCGAGTGCAATGCGGCTGCTGTCAATCATGACGGTGTCCTATGCAATCAGGTGGGGGCGGCCACTGCCGCCCCCACTAAGCAATTAGGGTTGTTCGCCGGTGGCGATAGGGCGATCGGGGTTGTTGCTCCAGTCGCTCCACGAGCCAGGGTAGAGCTTGGCGTCGTAGCCGGCCACGTGCATGGCAAAAATATTGTGGGTGGCGGTGACGCCTGAGCCACAGTAGCAGACCACTTGGCCAGCCTGTGGCACGCCGAGGTCGTCAAAGCGTTGTTTGAGGGCGTCGGTTGACTTGAGCGTACCATCGGCGTGCAGGTTTGCGCTAAATGGCGCCGAAATCGCCCCGGGGATATGACCGGCACGAGGACCAAACGGCTCGACCTCGCCCGTATAGCGCTCAAGCGCTCGGGCGTCGAGGATGAGGGCTTGCGGGTCGTGGCGCAATGCCTCGACGCCGTCGGCGTCAATCATCAAGTGGGGTTGGGGTTGGCCATGGAATTGGCGGGCGGGGCGCGATTCGTGGCCATTCCGCAGGTCGCCATTGGCAGCCTGCCAGGCTTGCCAGCC
>CALFIC010000125.1 GCA_937876225.1 uncultured Chloroflexota bacterium
GGTCGAGCTTTTCGTCGATGCGGATATGTTGGTCACGGGCGGCTTGCTCGCGTTGTTCACGGGCGGCACCACGCATCAAGTTGTCGTCATAGAGGTATTGGCTTTGGGCATCGAGTTCCGCCAGCTCACGCTCGTAGAATTCATCGAGTTGGTCGATGGTCGTTTCGCTGATTTTGCGGCCCTCTTCAACAAGGACTACACTGCGGAAGAGGATTTCTTCATCGGCGATTTCGTCCTCGCGAATCTCGAGGTCCTCCCGCAGTTGTTCGTAGTCTTGTTTGAGGAGGCGCTTTTGAGCGTCGATGTTGCTGAACACGCTATCGGGTATTACTTCCACTTCGATATCCACACGAGGTACATCAATCCGTTGCAAATCGGTGGTCAGACCGGTGGCTATGGCACCCTGTTTGTCTTTGGCGTCGAGTTCGAGGCTAGCAATGCGGTCATCGTATTTGGCTTCGAGTTCGGCGCGGATTTCGGTGCGGGCTTCGTCGTCGACATTGGTGACAATGTAGGCGGCAAAGTAGAGCACGCGCTCCAGGTTGCGAGGCGTAATGTCGAGCAACAGGCTCAAACGGCTGGGTGAGCCTTTGACGAACCAAATATGGCTGACCGGAGTGGCCAGTTGGATGTGGGCCATGCGTTCGCGGCGGACTTTCGAGCGGGTGACGGTGACGCCACACTTGTCGCATACCACACCGCGGAATTTAACTCGCTTGTACTTGCCACAGTAACATTCCCAGTCACGGGTAGGGCCGAAGATTTTTTCGCAAAACAAGCCATCACGCTCGGGTTTGAGTGTGCGATAGTTGATGAGTTCGGGTTTGGTCACCTCACCATGTGACCAACCCAAAATCATCACAGGCGACGCAAGGCTGATACGAATCGAGCTGAAATCGTTTATCTCAAGCATATAAATCTCATTATCTACGCTGATTTGTCGCTACACCCAATACCGTGCGCCACCATCACCCTGATTGTATCCACCGCGGTGTGCACATATATGCACGCCACATTTCGTCCACAAATTCACGTTGTACGTTATTATAGAACAAATCCCCCTACCACCAAAGGACCCTGCCCATGCCATCGCCCATCACCACCCTCGCCCAGCTTACCAGCCAGCACACCGCCTTGTACGCACCGGTGGCCGCTGCCAATGCCGCCGTGGCAGCACAGCACAAAGCACTGCTTGCCGCCCAGCGCGCCTGCATCAAGGCCCTCAAGTTATCGCGCAAAATCACCAGCCTGATGGATTCGGCCACCGGGGTGCGCATCGCCCCCGACTCCACCGACCACTATGCCGTCGCCCAAGCGGCCGAACGCGCCGCCCAGGCCAGCTATATGGCGGCGGTGCACCAGGCCCTAGCCGCCTACCACACCTACGCCCACCAAGTATTGCCCAGCTACCAGCAATTGATGCCGGCACAAGATACACCCGAGTAGCCGGTATTTTTTGACGCAATCGCCGGGCAATGGTAGGATAGGGCGATGAATTGACACACAACGGAGGCTTTTTGCGATGAAGTTACACGAATACCAAGCCCGTGATATTTGCGCCAAATACGGTATCCCCGTCACTGGTGGCGGCGTGGCCATTACGCCCGCCGAAGTGCGCGCCATTGCCACCCATATCGGTGCCCCCGTGGTGGTCAAGGCCCAAGTATTCGTCGGTGGCCGCGGTAAAGCGGGCGGCGTCAAGTTGGCGCAAACCCCCGCCGAAGCCGAATTGGTGGGTAGCCAGATCCTCGGCATGGACATCAAAGGCTTGACCGTTGAAAAAGTCCTGGTCGCCGAAGCCATTACCTACGTCCACGAAATCTACCTCGGCGTCATCATGGATCGCGCCACCAAACAAATCATCGTCATGGCTTCGGCCGAAGGTGGCGTCGAAATCGAAGAGGTCGCCAAGACCAACCCCGATGCCATCAAAAAGGTCGCCGCCCACCCCACCCTTGGCTTGCTCGACTACCAAGCCCGCGAACTGGCCTTTGCTATCGGCTTGACCGACGGCAAGCAAGCCCGCCAATTCGCCAGCATTGCTAGCGCCCTCTTCAAGATTTATATGGAAACCGACGCATCCCTGGCCGAAATCAATCCCCTGGTGGTCAAGGCCGATGGCGCCTTGCAAGCGCTCGACTCCAAGATTGTAGTCGACGACAGTGCGTTGTTCCGCCACCCCGACCTCGAAGCGATGCGCGATAGCTCAGACGAGCCCTTGGCCGAGCAACAAGCCCGCGAAGCCGGCATTACCTTCATCAAACTCGATGGCGACATCGGCTGTATGGTCAACGGCGCCGGCTTGGCGATGGCCACCATGGACGTGGTGAATTTGTACGGTGGCTCACCTGCCAACTTCCTCGACGTGGGCGGTGGTGCCGGCAAAGACAAAGTCAAAGCGGCCTTGCAGATTATTTTGTCTGACAAAAACGTCAAAGCGGTGTTGTTCAACATCTTTGGTGGTATTACCCGTGTCGACGAAGTCGCCAAGGGTATCATTGCCGCACTGGCCGAAGTCGACACCGACGTGCCGATGGTAGCCCGGTTAGTCGGTACCAACGAAGTCGAAGGGCGCAAGCTCCTCGAAAACAGCGTGCTCATCCCCGCATCGACCCTCGGCGAAGGAGCCCAAAAGGCCGTCGCCGCTGCCAAGGCCTATGCCGCCAACAAGGCGTAGTGACGCCACAAATCCCCCCTGCGACGGTGTATGCCGTTGTAGGGGGGATTTTTTCACCCCGGCGTCATTCTATGGCGCCCGTCATCCGTCCGGGCGTCATTGCATGGCGCCCTGTGTGGGCGCACGCCCACACAATCGCCCACATCGGGAGGCCGGCTAACGTTCGGGCGTCATTCCATGGCGCCCCCGTCATTCCATGG
>CALFIC010000126.1 GCA_937876225.1 uncultured Chloroflexota bacterium
ACAAACAACGTACTCCCTTTCTTACTGGCTTTGATTTTTTTAGTACTCGGTGATTTGCTCGAAGCCCGCAAAATAAAAGTACTCTTACGAGACGTACCCTTCAAGCTACTTTTGGTTCCTTTACTCCCACAGAAATCACAGGTTTGGGGGACGAGTCGTTGATTCGACGGAGTAATTTCCAGGGTATCACCGCTATACAAGGAATCCGCTTGTTTGGGGTTTTGCGACGCTTGGTAGCTCCAATGTTCAGCCTTGATATCAACTTTGATAGTACGTAATTCGTTTGGCCAATTATTGTCGTAGATGTTTAGGCCATATTTACCATTGCCAAGATCTGTAATCGACACTGGCGTTACGGCATGCCCACCGCTACCATCAGCCATGTAAATTCCAAGATCATAAAAGACAGATGCATTCTTGCCCTGACTCAATGATGCAGATATTAACTTGAGCACATCACTTGGTTTGCCGGTAATGGTACTGCTTATCGTTGGTTCCGTAGTTTGCGTAGCCCACCAATAGGCAATTTCTTCTTGAAGTTTGGTATTTCCATCAAACGCCAAGTCATTGGTTGTCGGTGCACCAAAAGCATTGGGGTCAACAATGCTATGAAACATATGCAAGCTGGTAACTGACATACCTTCACAATGGCCGCCATCCATGGCTGCATTGATTTCTTTCATCCATTGCCGCGCAGGAGAAGTAAGAGTACAAGTACTGTTCTTGATTTTGGTGCAGACTTTATCACCAAACATCCGCCGCATATCATTGGCTTTGAGGTTCGAAATACCGGTATCATTGCCGTAGTTTTCAAAAGAGAATCCATCAGTTTTCACATCAAAACCACTATCTGCAGCCAGCGAACCCGTTGTCGCAGGGGTAGGTTTTACGGCCGTTGGTTTTTTCTTGGGTTTGGTAGGAACGGCAGTCGCTTCAGTTGATTGTGATGCACTATCGACTGGAGTGGCATCACTTGATTGCGATGCACTATCGACTGGAGTGGCATCACTTGATTGCGATGAACTATCGACTGGAGTGGCATCGCTCTGACTCGAAGTATCGACCACAACTTCAGTTGCATCCGCAACAGGTTGCGGCGAGGGTTTACTTGTGGAATCCCCCATAAACGCATTCCACAATGCAATCACAATAATAACCAAGACGGACGAAACAGTAAGCTGTGTAGATCTTTTCGGACTTGACATTGTAATCTCCTCTCGTAATGACCAAAATACGAACTCCTACGCTTTTTTCATCGTATTATTCGCGTAATTCGCCCATCTCGTCAGCTAGCGAAACAATCGCAGTCGGCGTAATGTGTTGGCGTATAGGTACTGAGTGGTCGATATATTTCGTCGGAACCGGAGTGTGAACGATGGACGCACTATCCGACTTATCATCGTTGGTTGCAGTAGGTAACTGTACATCTGTTGGGTTGCCACTATTGCCAGGTACATTATTCCCAGTTGCATCACCGCTATCGCTATGATCATGGCGATCATGCGTCGGACGGGTTCGCCCGCCATCACCATTATCATCACCACCAGGGGTTGGGCGCGTTCTCCCGCCATCACCATTACCACTAGGCGTCGGACGCGGATCACCGCCACCATTATCATCACCACCGGGGGTTGGGCGCGTTCTCCCGCCGCCACCATTATCATCACCACCAGGGGTCAGACGCGGATCACTGCCACCATTATCACCACCACTTGGCGTTGGGCGCGAATCGCCACTACCATCGCCAGGGGTAGGCTTATTATCTCCACTCGACCAGGTTGGGCGGGTATTTGTGCCATTGCCCCCCGAAACATCGGTAGGGGTCAACCCAAGGGTTGCGGTAATTGTCTTTGACGATTCTCCATTACCGCCAGTTTTGGATGCGCCATCGCTATTACTATCCCCGTCCGACGCACCATCCTTGCCATTGTTTGCGGTCGATGCGTCATTCGTCGGCAGGAGTCGCGTTGGCAATACAACAGTCCGACTTGGCGACGGTGGATTTTGCCGAGCAACAGGTGTTTCAGCTGGCATAACCGGCGCTGTTGTGGGTTCGGCAGTATTGTCTTGGACGGGGGCACTATTCACTGCATCAAGTATCGGCAACAATGATTGGTCATCCGTGGCCACTGTTGTCTGTGACGACGTGGGTGCAGTTTGACTATTGGTATCTACTGCAGAAACACTCACTTGAGCTGGTTGGCGATTACTCGTCAACATAGCCAATGTCTTGGTTTGTTTATTTGCGGATACCGCAGCCTTTGCGCCTTTTTGCAAATCAATGCGCTTGACTGTCATTTCAACATTTTGTTGGTCGTCACTATAACCCACGACAATATCAGGGCTCGACTGCGTGCCACTCGCAATTGCGACCGTACTCTCTACTTGATCAAGCCGAATTTCACTTGCGATGCGCGAATCTACGAACAAATTCTGCAACGCAACAACTTTGCCTTTGCCAAAAGCCGTAATATTTATAGGGATATTTTGGAGCCCCGTTATCCGCAACGAGCCATTCACGTTCGCTGGCACCGACAGCATCGGCATCCCAAGCGGCGACCATTGGGCGGGGGCACCGCGCAAAAAGCCAATCTGAGCATTGGGGATTTCGTTGTAGACTTTGCCAAGCACAATCCCAACTCGCCGCCCTAACCCATCCACAAAATATGCCGAAAACTGTTGGCTAATGGCCGTTGCTGCGGTGGCAGTCGAAGAAAAAAAGAACGTCGTCAAATCATCAACACTTTGAGCAACCGGATTACTCGGACAAAAATGACAAACCTGCTTTTGTAGCCGTGGTGCAGCAGCAGTTAATTCGAGGGTTTTGGAAGTACTATCACCATAATACGAGCGCGGCACACCGTCGACATTTGTAGCAACATACGTCCATGTATTTTTGGCGGTATCAACAGTTATTTCACGTGTTTCGTCGGGGATGTTGTTATCGTAGATTTGAATGGCTACATGTGTTGCATCAATATCACGCAACCCGATGGGGGTAACTGTATGCCCACCCAAGAAATCAGCTTGGTAAATACCAATAGTATACAATTGCGCCACATCGGCATCTTTGTGCAACCCAGCGCGTAACATGGTGACTGCTTCGATAGGATCAGTAACAACGCGATGCGCTCGAGTAGGAAAGGTGGCTTGCGTAGCCCACCAATAAGCAATTTCACGTTGGAGTGGTGGATTATTGGTCAACTGCAACGCGGCTACACTATCACCACCAAACATTTTTGGGTTAATCACCCCATAATAAAAATATTGACTCAATACCGCCATGCCTTCACAATGCCCCGTTTGCATGGCACGGTTGATTTCTTCCATCCAAATGCGCGCAGCAGGAATCAATAGACAATCTTTGGCGGCAACCACACAGACGGCATCACCAAACAAGCGTTGCATATCACCATTGGTGAGATTACTAATATCCGCTTTTGCACCATAATTGCGGAACGAAAACCCATCACGATGCGGATCAAAGCCAATTTGTACTGAGGGAAACGAAGCAACTGCATCATGTGAAATTTGCACTGCCGTCGTAGTCGGCGTCGTACAGCTGACGAGCAGACCACACATAAATAATATTAAAATAACGATGCGTCGCGCCATAACATGCAACTCCTTATATGTTTACTATAGCATCGACAACGCCTATTGGTCAATTATTTGCATACACAAACAAACATATGCCCGTATGTACAGCATCTGCTTGGCTCTAGACGTATTTTTCAACTATTTTGTTCCCTAATCAATACAATTATGCAGTAATCATTCCGCATTGCCCTTTTTTGTGTAAAAATAGAGACACAATAAACAAAGGAATCAATATGAGCAACGAACGACTCGAATCACTCGTAGGCGGTTCGCCCGCCTTGTTTGACATCATCTCCAAAGCCGCTGGCCCCAGCGGCGAGCTCCCCCTCACCGAAGATATGCTCCGTGATAGTCCGAGTGGCGATTTATTTGGCTGGACCCAAAACGTCGGCATGGGCTGGGAACCCGCCGAGCTCACCCGCACACAAGTGCTCATTCTCAGCACCCAAGGGGGCATCCGCGAAAACGACGGCAAAGCCATCGCCCTCGGGTACCACACCGGTCACTGGGAAGTAGGCTTGCAAATGCGGGCCGCCGCCGAAACCCTACGGGCCAACAACGCCATGCCCTTTGCAGGCTATGTGACCGACCCCTGCGATGGGCGGAGCCAAGGCACCGAAGGGATGTTTGACAGCCTGCCCTATCGCAATGACGCCGCCATCGTCTTCCGCCGGCTCATCCGCTCACTCCCCACCCGCCATGCCGTCATCGGCGTCGCCACCTGCGACAAAGGCTTACCAGCGATGCTCATCGCATTGGCCGGTACCCCCAACCTACCGACTATCCTCGTTCCCGGTGGGGTTACATTGCCACCCACTGATGGTGAAGATGCCGGCAAAGTGCAAACCATCGGGGCCCGCTTTGCCCAAGGCGAATTATCGCTCCAAGAAGCCGCCGCCCTCGGATGCCGGGCTTGTGGCTCACCCGGCGGCGGCTGTCAATTCCTCGGCACCGCTGCCACATCGCAAGTGGTCGCCGAAGCGTTGGGAATTGCCTTGCCTCACTCGGCCCTTGCGCCGTCAGGACAACCGATTTGGCTCGAGTTAGCGACTGCGTCCGCACATGCGGTACTTGCCCTCCAGAAACGCAAAATCACCACCAAACAAATCATCACCCCCGGCGCCATCCACAACGCCATGGTGGTACATGCCGCCTTTGGTGGCTCGACCAACTTACTCTTGCACATCCCGGCAATCGCCCACGCCGCTGGCCTGCCCCGCCCGACCGTACAAGACTGGGAACGGATCAATCGCCAAGTACCCCGCTTGGTCGATGTATTGCCCAATGGTCCGCGCAACCATGTTACCGTCCAAGCCTATATGGCCGGCGGCGTGCCCGAAGTCATGCTCCATTTACGCGCGTTAGGGTTGCTCGATACATCAGTCCTCACCGTGAGTGGCGAAACGCTCGATAACGTGCTCGACTGGTGGCAACACTCGACCCGCCGCGCCACCGTGCGCCAAATGCTCCGCGAGCGTGACGGTGTCGATCCCGACGATGTGATTATGTCACCCAGCCAAGCGCAAGCCCGCGGGCTCACTTCGACCGTCACCTTCCCCCAAGGCAACCTCGCTCCCGAAGGATCGGTCATCAAAAGTACCGCCATCGATGCACGGGTGGTGGGTGACGATGGCGTCTACCGCAAAATTGGCCCGGCCAAAGTGTTTTTGCGCGAACGTGACGCCGTCCGCGCCATCAAAGGCCAAAGCGACAAACAGGTCGTCCCCGGCGACATCATCGTGTTGATTTGTGGTGGACCATTGGGAACAGGCATGGAAGAAACCTACCAAGTCACGTCAGCCCTCAAGCACCTGAGCTGGGGCCGCGAAGTGGCGGTGATTACTGACGCACGCTTTTCGGGCGTAAGTACCGGCGCTTGTATCGGCCATGTCGGTCCCGAGGCATTGGCTGGCGGACCTATCGGCAAAGTACGTGATGGCGACATGATCGAGATTATTGTCGACCGCAATAATTTGGTGGGTAGTGTCAATTTGATTGGTGAAAACAATGTCGCCGTTGATTGGCAAACCGGCGCTTCCATTCTGGCTGCCCGTGGCATGCGCACCGATCTACAAGCCCATCCCAATCTGCCCGACGACACGCGATTGTGGGCGGCACTACAACACGTCAGTGGCGGCACCTGGGGTGGCTGTGTCTATGATGCTGACAGCATCATCGCCCGTCTGACGAACCCGCAATAAAACAATCGGAGTGTGGCAGTAATGAATCTGTCACACTCCGATTGTTTTCCAACGCAATTTAGCGTTTGGAGGCACGATAGCCAGCTTTTTCAGCATCCGCAGGGGCATCAAAACAAATCACCGCACTATTGCGCGTCATGGCATAAAACGCCCCCGTCGGCAGATGATAAATCATCGTTTTGGGGTTGGCTTTGATTTGACCATCATGACACGGGAAGCTGGGGAGCGGTGTGGCAGTCATCTCTGCCGTAATTTGCACCACTTTCACAACAACGAGCGCCGTAGGAGTACTTTTCGTAGATGCTGTCACTGTGATGGTTTGGTCCATAGTAAGGGGAGCCACCGTCATCATTGCAATATCGACAACTGGAATGGGCGTTTGTGACATGGCTAAATTTGGCGTACGTAGCACACTCCCGCCTTTAATCCGGATAGTTGGCGGTAGGAGTGTCGCTGTTGGATTGCTCGCGGCTGGTGCGGGCGAATTATGTTCCCAGAAATAGAGTCCTATTACGAGGATAGCAATCAATAAACTGGCACCGGAAATGATAAATAATCCAGAGAACTTGGGGACTGATTGCGTTGGTAGTTGATAGCGCTGCGTACGCATTTCGTCGCGTAATACAATCACGGCATCAACATTACTGGCACGAATAGCAGTCAACAAGCGGGCTATATTGTCGGCGAGACGGTCAACATCGTCGGCTGAGAGCGGTGCTTGATGAGCCCAACGATTGCGAATTGTGCGGAGCTCAAACAACAGACTGCGCTCATTGGGGGTTAATACGCGACTAAATGTCGAATCCCAATGAGCCAATATCACACGCACCAAGGCGGTCGCATCGAGTTGCGCCTGTTGGCTATCGGCCGGGAGACGCACCTCGGGCGTATTGCGGAGCACGTTATACCACTCGGTGCCATGGGTGGTTTTGAGGACTGCCATCACAAACGGCGCATAGCCTTGACGGAATTCCGCAAGCAGTTGATCTATTTGAATGCGTCTCATCGGATCACTGGTCATACCAAGCATCTCCTCGGGGCGATGATAATGCACATCATATCAATTGTCAGTACGGCGATTCACGTCTGTGCAGGGCGTTTTTTCATTACAACTATCATACACTCTGCTCATGAAATCGATTGCGAAACGCTGTATACATGGGGGTCATCGGGGCAATATCTGGAATCGCAAAATCAATAATTGCAAATGCACGTGTGGCACGAGATTCTAACGCCACATGAAAGGCTGTAGCAATTAATTCGGAAGTGTGACCAAATTCCCCCGCCCCCCATGCACCAAGAATCAACACATTGGCATTGGTAGTGGCTGCAGCTTCGATTATGCGCGTGGCACGGCGCGCCATTTGAAGCGGGATTTCGGCTTCACGTTGCGGCATATATAACCGCACATTGGTAGCGTGAACAGCCGCGGCACTTATCATGGCATAGTGCAACGGCGCTTCGAGTAAATCACCTTCATGGCCACGAAATACTGGTACGTGGGGGGTGACGATTACGGTATCATCATAAAACGGATTGGTACGATGCGTACGATTGCGATACCACGCATGATTGCCAAGGCAATGCATCAACCCAGATGACCGAGCCAAAGAAGCTTCTTGGGACTGCACCCCATGTAACCACCCACCGCCGAGATCGCGCGGGTTGGTAAAATTCAACACTGCCACCCGATAGCCACGCCGTTGCCGCGCATGTGCGACCATCAATGCAGTTTGATTGTGGACAAACGTCATCGCTTGCGAGTATTTGGCAGGTCCTTGTGGAATCACCGCATCTGGTCGAAATGTCACCATTTGGGCATGCGCTTGGTGTAACGACTCTTGAATGTCATGCTCGGTACCCGCTTCAGTAATATAACTTCCACGCGTAATAATTTGCTGCGTCGCACGACCAACCATTTCTGCCGCATCAATATCCATTAAAAAATCTTCTTTGGTAAGCACAGGGAGACTCAATGATAACGTACGCCGCATACTTACTCCAACATTCATTGAAGTGATACCACATGGATCACCCCGGTTACACTATAAATTGCATCATATCGCTTTTTCACGACCACATATGTGGTCGTGAGAGAACTTTGTTATAATTCACGTATTACGCTAAATATATTGTAGAGGGGGAAATTCAAATGTCAAATTATCGAATTTTTTATCACCCAGACACCATAAGCACGACCCACTCATTTGATACCACACGTAAAGGGGCAGATGTCGCTACAGCATTAGAAAGCCAAGGATGGCTAATTAGCACGCCGACGCCATTGAGTGTTGCTGAAGCAACCCAGACACATCGTGCAGACTACATCGATGCGATTGTACATGGGCAACCTCGTGATTTAGCCAAATCGCAAGGATTTCCGTGGGATCCGCAGATGTGGCGCTCGGTAGCTGCCCAAAACGGGGCCTTGCGCGATGCAGTCCTCACGGCCATCACAGGAATACCGGCATATGCCCTAAGCGCAGGGTTTCATCATGCCCGGAGTAATCACGGAGCAGGGTTTTGCACCGTAAATGGACTAGCGATTGGTGCAGATATTGCCTTAAAAAACGGTGTCCGCAAAGTGTTTATTCTCGATGTGGATGCACATTGTGGCGGCGGTACCTTTAGTATGGTACAGGATTATGCACATATCGTACACCTTGACTTATCCGTGCATCGCTATGACCAATACATACCGACATCACCGCACCAGTTATTGTTTGCCAATCATGCTTCAGAGTATCTCTCACGCTTACAACACTTGCTAACCTATGCAGAAGTTGACTTACAAGCCGGTGACTTGGTGATTTACAATGCCGGGATGGATCCCTATGAAGGCTGTGACCTCGGTGGGATACCTGGCATAGATGTGGCGCTCTTGACCCAACGGGAAGCGCTGGTAACGGCGTGGATCCGCCGGCACCAACTGAACGTGGCGGCGTGTCTCGCTGGTGGCTATAACGGTGCGGCTTTCTCCCATCAAGACCTTGTCGCCATGCATGCCATGAGTGTCACGACGCTACTCCACCAAGACGCATAAATACGACTCATTCAGGTGTATATCTTGTTTTATCATGGAAAAAAGAATTTATTTTCGGCATCTTTGACGAATTATGACAATCGTAATGAACAGGACAAAATTATCGTAGAGAAATAGCATGCTACGGCTCTATGATGATTTGGCCCACCATGGGACCAACGACGGTGGCGTTTTGCGTTTGGATTTGCTGGTGGTGCTGGTACGCACCGGCGCCTGCCAACTTTGAATCTGCGGATCGTTCAGTATCTCTTCGAGTTGAGGGTTATTGGGTACGTAGTAAGGTAATTGTTGACGCAACACCGGCGACGCCCCATTACGCCGCAACGAATCATGGAGATTGCTGAGTGGCTTGCCTCGATGTACCGCTACCACATGGTGCATGATGGCTACCGTCGGCTTGAGGTGCATTTCTTCGACAAACCGCGACACTTCAGGGGCGGTGCTACTCGCTTGATCGCCGGCGCGAGGGGTCAGTGACACACCGATATAGACTTCGCGTTTGGCACGGGTAATACCCACATAAAACAACCGGCGTTCAGTTTCGACCACGCTTCCACCACGACTGGGTGGCGTAGCGCTCTGGGCTTTGTCCCACACCGTCAGTTCTTCACTGAGCAACACGGGCATATAGCCCTCATGGGCGCGTGGGATAAATACGTAGTCGTATTCGAGCCCTTTGGTACGGTAAATGGTGGTAAACAATATTTGGTGCTCAAGCGGTGCATTAAAGGTATGATCGAGTCCGGCAAAATGAACCACAAAATCACCAACCGCCAGCCCAGTATCACGGGCATAGCCAATGAATTGATTGACACAATTGATGCGATCACTCGATTCGGCACCACTCCCATAATAATTATGGAAATGTTCCATGTAATTAGTGCTATCGACGATGATTTGTAGGGTTTGGTGGGCCGGCTGGGAGGTACGCCACAACTCGTTTACCCGCATCAATACGTTTATGAGTTGACTAATCCGCTCACGCCCGGGGCGGTTGAGGGGTGATTGGGCGGGATTCGTGAGGCCATGGAGGAATTCCCCTAGTGACATGCCATAGCGTTGGGCGTCGGCCAGTGATTTTTTGATGGTATCGAGCGCCAAATAACGGTTGGGCAGGTTGATAATCGACATCAACACCCGACTGATTTGCTCATCGACCAAATCGTGCCATTGTTGACCAGCCTTGAGGTAATCGACCAATGTGGCGACTTCACGGCGCTCAAAAAAAGGTTTGCGCCCGAGCACGCGGTAGGGGATTTTGCGGGCCAGACAGGCCGCTTCCAGCCCTTGTAATTGACTGAATGTCCGCCCCAGCACCACCACTTGGCTGGGGTCTTGGGTGCGTTGCACCAACGTCACCAGCTGATTACACAGCATAATGTCGAGTTCACTGGTTTGTTCGGCCTGTTCATGCACCAGAAAGATATCAGTAGAGTGCAAAATATTGTGGGCAGTGAGTGGTTTGGCGACTCTGCTGGTGTTTTGACTAATGACATTGAGGGCTACTTGCGCCAAAAGTGGCCCAAAACGAAACGAATGTGACAAGGTGTAATCGATTACTTGTTTGCCAAACACTTGGCCGGTCATGGTCTGCAAAATATAATCGGGGCGGGCACCACGCCATTCGTAGATGGTTTGGTCGTCGTCACCGACTACCATCACGTCGGTATGGGGATTGACGAGCAACTCGATGAGGCGTTGTTGGCCAGCATTGACGTCTTGGTATTCGTCGACAATCACATAGCGCAAATGGTTAGCGATTTGTTGGCGAAACTCAGGGAAACGAGTGAAAAGATCCACCACAATCGGCACAAAATCATCAAACCCGGCCGCATGACGCTTGTGGCGCTCGGCTTCGAAACGGATATAGACATCGACCAAGCC
Source organism: uncultured Chloroflexota bacterium (assembly GCA_937876225.1). Lineage (GTDB taxonomy): Bacteria > Chloroflexota > Chloroflexia > Chloroflexales > Roseiflexaceae > UBA965. Next base: position 10,729 of record CALFIC010000126.1, read on the forward strand.
TGGTTCGCCGCTACTAGTGGCATGGGCACGGTCGGGAGGGATGAGTTCGCCCTTCCAGAGACCAATAGCCATCAGCGCCATTTCGGCGTCGATTGTGTTGAGGGGCAACACGCCTTCTTTTTCGAGGGCTTGGATGGTGCGATTGGCAAGGATGCGTCCCATTTCGCTGTCGTCAGCCGTCCACAATTCTTGGGGTTCGGGCATGAGTCCCGCTTCGACGGCACGACGCATTATTTTGAAGGCAAACGAATGAAAGGTGTCGACGCCGGGGTGACTCGATTGCGCAAGGCCGATATCAAGGAGCTTGGTGGTAAATTGTTGGCGCGCCAGCACGTTGAACATCACAATTTGGATGGCGTGGCGCGGCGTACCAGATTGGAGTAGTTGCTTGACCCGATGCGCCATGGTGGTGGTTTTGCCAGAACCAGCCACAGCCAACACGCGAGCGTGGAAGCCGGTAGGATGAGCGACGACCGCCTGTTGTTCGGGGGTGAGTTGATGCATACTATTCATGGGTTCATCATAGCATGGAGGGGGAGTTTTTTCAGCCCAGCAAAAAATAGCGCATTATATGTAACGCAAACATAGTTTTTCACAAAAATGCTCTCCTCCTCCATGCTATAATCAGCGCAATAGCGGTATTACGCACCACGTAGCAAGAGGCACTATGCGCAATGTATTTGAGTATGCGGTTCCCCACGCCGTATATGATCGTGACTTCATCGATTATGTCATCCAACAAGCCGGCACACGCCGTGCACTCGTCATTACCGCTAGCCGGCCTCACGCCACTTGGTTGCGCCAACAATTCAGTAATCAACCACACACACAAATCGAAGTGAATACGTTGCAGGCGTTGCTGATGAAGCAACTCAAGCGCACTGCACCACGCCCAGTCATTAGCGCAACCAGTCGCATGGTGGTGGTAAATACCGCATGGCAGCAGGTAGGTGGTGCGCTGTACCAACACTACGGCAACAATCGTGGTGCGATGAATGAAATCGCCCAAGCACTCAGCTGGATCTCGAGCCAACGCCAGCGCTGGGGTCAGATTGAAGCCGACCTTGACATGCACCACGAACTTGCCCAAACCTATACCCGCTATGCCACCATCCTCGATGCCCAAGGGGTTGTCGCCTATGATGATGTGGCGTTGCATGTCGGCGATAGCCCAACCACATCGCTACCCTATGATGTCGTCGTGGCTGTCGAATTACAGCATGCCAATGCGGCCCAGCTCCATGCCCTCGCGACCCTCATCCAACCAGTTACACAGGTGACACTGGCAGGTTGGGTGCAGGCAGGGCATCACGCACCTGAATTGGCGTATGTGCATAATTGGTTATGTCAATTTTTGACACCACAGCCGTGGCCTGTATCACAGCATCACACCGGTGATCTGGTGGCCCAACGCATCCTCGGGCAGCAGACTGCCAACCCTGCGCTAACCGTGGTTGGGATGCCGAGTGTTGATGCATGGGTTGCGGGGGTACCGACCATCGTCGACGAATGTCAGTCGATTGCCCAACTCACCTACCAGCGCTTAGCAGCCAAACGAAGCGTTGCCATCGTCTGTAGCGACGAATCACTCGTACCGCATGTGCGGGCTGCCCTCATCGGACAGGGAATCCCATTGGCGCCACTCGTGCCCCCCAGCAACCAAAATCCATTGATTCAATTAGGGCGGGGAGCATTACGTTGGCGCACCGTCAGCGACCCCTTGCAACAACGGGCGCTCCTCAATGAATTATTGCAATTGCCGTTTTGGGGGCTCAGTACTGCCCAAGCCCGCCAAGCCAGCCGCGACAGCGCCAACCCGCATACCGAAGCGCTTACGGCCAAATTCAATACTATCGACATCCAACGCCCCATCGCTCCCCAAATCACTGCCCTCATCAAATGGAGCAATGCCCTCACGTGGACGTGGCTCGAGCCACGGATTGCCGTCGATGTGCGCGATAGCTGGCTGCGTGATTATCACGCCTGGCTGGGTCGCATCGAGGAAGTCGATCGTATCGCCCAATCAGCGCACATCGATGATGCCCACCGTGAACAATTAATCAGTGGCATCGATAGTTTGCCCAATACCCTCGATGCCATGTACCGTACTACCTTACCCCTCACCATTCATAGTCGCACAGGAGCATTGGCCAACGCCGACTGTGTCATCATCATGGGCATGAGTGAGCATGTGGCCCCGCGCACGGCCTTTGGCTATCAACTCTTTGGCGAGCAGTCATTGTGCGAAGCCTTTAGGTCGTCACATCGCCCTCATCCCCCATTGCGCACCGATGCCCATGCCGGGCGTGAGCGTGAAGCACGCCGCGTGGCAGCCTTGTGTGGCAGTCACGCCCGCGAAGTCATTTTCACCATGGCACATCACGGCGTCAATGGCGCAGCCCAATTGGCCTCGCCCTACTTCGAGCGTATCTTGGCGGGCATGGCGAGCTTTACCGCCAATGGTGAATTGGTCGTACACGATGATGCCCCCATCACCCGCATCAACGGTGGCGCCATGCCCAGCGCACATAGCCCAGCACCGGTGGCGACGCCGGTGATCCAAGTGATGCACGACAATAGTTTTTCGGCCAGCCAAATCAACACTTATCTGGGCTGTCCACGGCGCTATTTTTATGAAAAAATCGTGCGGATTGATGATGACGACGATGAAATTACTGACGAGATAAATCTCGTTATCGGTATGTTTATCCACGAAGTGCTATGCGCCGCCCTCGGCAATGGCCAAACGAGTAATGTCGATTTACGCCACGAATCATATCCTGAATTCAAAAAGCGCCTCGATTTATTACCGCTTCGGGTGGAAAAAATCCTCGCTGCCGCTTGGCACGGAGAACCAATTGACCTCGATACATCTACCAAATACATCCCCTCTTATAATATACTTAGATTCTTAGCCTGGAAAGATAGTATCGGCGAAGGACTCCGCCAACGTAGTAGTTGGCGCAAAATCGAACAAATGCTGAAGCGGTGGATCACCATCGAACAAACGCTCCATGCACAAGCCACCCGCCGGCCGGTGTTGCTCGAGCAGCAACTGAGCATGACCCTTAATGGCAAACGCATCAATGCCCGCATCGACCGCATCGACCTCGTGACCACTAGTAGCGGGAGCTATTACGAAATCATCGACTACAAAAGCAGCAAAGCCAAAGCGTATTCAGAGCTCCTCAAGGCCTATTTACCACAAAACGACGAAAAACCGACCAACTACCAAATCCCACTCTACTTGTTGGGGTTGTCACAACCTGAATGGAATCTGACCTCAGCCGCTACGCAGATGCGAATGTATTACTTGGGAATTCCAAAACCAGAAGATGCCGCAAAAGATCCGACGCGGGTTACTATCTTGGAGAATCAGCAAACAAAGATTCTCAAACAAGGGAATAGTCACGTCGGCATCCAGCTCAGTACCAGCGACCTCCATGGCACGATTGCCCTGCAACTCGACCGCATCATGAACCAGATGCGCCAGACGCCCTACCCCACCACCCCAGATCATGGGTGTAATTACTGTCCCTTTGCCTTGATTTGTGACGACGCCATCCAGACCAACTATTAATACCATAGAGCGACACCAAAAGGACACGCTGATGACGACATTTGCCCCCAATATCAATCAACAACAAGCGCTACATGCGCCTATCGATAGCACGGTCTGTATTATTGCGGGTGCCGGTACCGGCAAAACCGAGACTCTCGCCAATCGCTACGTCAAAATCCTAACCGAGACCCCTCACCTCCATCCCCGCAATATCGTGGTGCTGACATTTACCGAAAAAGCGGCCACCGAAATGCGGGCGCGCATCATGTACAAAGTCACCCAAGCCAGCGCGCTCAATTTGAGTCGAGTAGATATGGCCGAAGCCCATATCTCTACCTTTCATGCCTTCGCAGCCCGGCTCGCCCTCAGCCAAAGCATTACCCTCAACCTCGACATCACAGAGCCGTTTTGCGATGAACGGAATGCACTCCGCATCGCCGAAGCATGCTGGGAACAATTTTTGACCGCTGGCTGGCAAGAAGCTTTTGCCTACCTGTATAACATCGTCGATAATTTGGACTGGAATGATGACGCATACGCCAAAATCATTACCGACATGCTGGCTGATGCCAAAGGGATGGGATTGGCAAGCGAGCAACTAGCCGAACGCCTCGCACATACTCTGACAGCGAGTGAAAAACATGCCTTGCTCGGACAAGCCCTGCAATGGAACTTTGTAGCGCGGAGTGCACAGCTGAACCAGCGTGGACAACTCGACCTCGACGACATCATCACCGTGGTGCCTTGGTTGATAGCGCAATTCCCCCAGCTGTGCACCGACATCCGGTTTGTGATGGTCGACGAATACCAAGACACCAGTGCGGTCCAAGCCCAATTACTCACCAGCATTACGCCATACACACAAGGTCAACCATCACACCGCACCGTGGTGGGAGATCCACGTCAAGCGATTTATCTGTGGCGCCAAGCTCAAGTCCAAAACATTATTGACATCCGCGAAGCTAGTCAGCATCAGATTGATTTAATCGAAAATCATCGCTCGCGCAAACCCATCCTCGACCTCGCCAATATCAGCCTGAATGGCTATCAATTCGCGACTCCCCCAGAATTTGACCATACCAAAACCCTTGTTCCCGCACAGCATACTCCTCACAACAGCGCTCCCGATTGTGTGCGCTATTATCGGTACAAGAATCAAGCAGACGAAGCCACTGCCATCGCCACACGCATGCAAGAGCTCCACACCACCTACGGCGTCGCCTATGGCGACATGGCGATTTTGTTGCGCCGGCGCGCCCATCTCGATGTCTATGCCGATGCCATGCAACAAGCCGGTATTCCCTTTGATCGCGGCAAAAACAATCCGTTTTATGAACGACCACTCGTGCTCGATGCCATCCATACTGCCGTGGCCATCATGGACCCCAGTAACGAAATCGCACTGACACGCGCATTATTGTACGCCACAGCCACCCTCGACGATGTAAGCTTGGCGCATATGCGCCAGCAACATCGCGATGGGTCTTTGTGGCAAATGTTGGTAGCGCACCAACACGATATTGCCCCGATTGGTCGGTTTGTCCAGTTACAACAACAACTCGCTGCCCAGCAATGGCAATTAGCCCCCGCCGAATGGCTCCACGAAGTCATTTTGCGCTGTGGATTGTGGCAGCGTGATGGTGCCTACGGCCAACGGATGCTCACCAAGCTGGTCAACGATTGTCGGGCATTACCGGCCGCAAATGTCCCTGATTTGCTCGGGCAACTCGTCGAACGCATGCGCGACGAACCCGAAAGTGCGGCTCCTGAACTCAAAACCGACACCAATGCCGTCCAAATCATGACCGTCCACGCCGCCAAAGGGCTTGAATTTAGCGCAGTGTTTATTCCCGATGCACATGCATTTAGCCTACGCACCCAAAAACCCCTCACGTTTCAACCCGGTTATTTGATTGACCCATTGCATCCAGATGAAACCCAACAACGCCTGAGCAAAGAACTCGAACGCCAAAACAGCAATGAATTACTGGCGTTGTGGTATGTGGCCTTGACCCGCGCTAAGTACTGGCTGATGGTCAGTGCACGGGTACCTGTCAAAACAAGTGATTCACAATTTACGGCGGTATTTACGCACCTACAACAACATCCGATCCCCGGTGTCGATTGCCGCGATATCGAACATACTCCCGCCTTCCGCATCCAACCATTACCAACCATACCCGTCGTCAATGAGACCCAAACAGCTCCGTTGTCATGCAAACGGATTATTCAATTATCGCCGTCAGCCATCCACGAATTGACGCAGTGCCCACGCCGTTACCGCTTTCAACGCCGGAGCGGACTCGATGCCCTGTATAGTGCCGAGTACGACGAACGCGTCTACATGGCCCAGTCCATTACCACTACAAGTGGACAATATGTGCTTCCAAAACCAGACATATCGGCTTTTGAAACACAAGAACCGGCACCAGATGTACGTACCGACAGTGATGACCCCGAGCAACTAGGAAGCAATGCGCGCATCCTCGGTACGTTGTTTCACGCTGCCGTCGAAGCCCATGCCAGTCTGCCAAACGGCTCCACCGCCGAGTTAGTGGCAGCTGCCGTACAACGCTATGGGCAAGCAGTGTCGCTGGCAACCCAAAGCGAATTAGCAATCTTTGTGCAACGCTATCTCGATTCGCCGCTCGGGCAACACGCTCCCCAACCGCACCAAGTCGAACAACGCATCCGCTGGCAAATCGATACCCCATCTGCAGTAGTCGAGCTTAGCGGGGTTATCGATCGCCTAACCACGACGCAGATTATCGACTTCAAAACGGACCTCGATAGCGCCGGTATCAGCGCACGTCATGGCGACCAATTACGCTTGTATGCCCATGCCATCATGCAACAACAGGCGACCACCAAGCCAAACGACTTGGTGATCTATCATGTCCGCAGTGGTGAACAAATCTCCATCGCTAACGACGCACAGTCTATGCACCAGACCATGCTTCGTTTGGAAAAAGCCGTACAGCACATCGTGAATAGTGACTATCCGGCTGTTCCACGTGCCGATTACTGCATCCATTGTCCCGCCCGGATGATGTGCCCAGAAGGGAATCAATAAAACCTGGTGGTGTAGTAGAGACGCAGCATGCTGCGTCTCTACACTGCCGGATGCAACAATGCCTGCACAAAATTCCCGTGCACAAATTCACCTACCCCTTGATTACCCAACGCCATTGGCAAGGCCCACATCACCATGTTGGAATAATAATCCTCGCCCCACACCGGCAACCCGGTTTCAGCGTTAATCAGACACCATTGATTCCACGGCGAACGACTGGTAATCGCCACGGCCGCATAAATCCGGCGCGCGATTTCGAGCCCGGTTTCGCGTTGGCCGTGGTAGATAAAGGTCATCGCCGCACATAAGTTTTCACCCACAAAAATCTGCTTCGCAAAGTCGGTTTCGGGATCAATGGTTACCTCAAAAATCGACGTTTTGGTGCGGTCGCGTGAATCATAGCGTTGCCCCGTGGCCGTCGCTCCGTTGACCAACCCATGGATGGTACTCTGCATATTCAGGCGCGCTACGGCGTGTAATGCACTATCCACTTGGGTACTGGGCAATACATCCGCTAAGCCCGCCACCTTGACACACCATTGCGCCATCAATTGGTTCCCCAGCGACACATCGCTGTGGGTCCCTTCACCACTGGTGTTTGCCGGATCGTGCCACAAGCGATAATACTCGCCCGTCCACAATTTTTCTTGATAGGCGGCTTGACCACGTGCCAGCCACTGCGTACATTCATCCACAAATGCGCTATCGCCCATCGCCGTTGCCAGCGCCTGCCCGGCCCGCAGGGTCGCCAACCACGTCCCCGCTACATACGCCGATGTGCCCCACCACGGCCAAATATCATAAAACTGATTGGCAGGCCAGAGTTGCCCCGGCTGCACGTGCGCTTGGTCATTGACCAAGCCATCATCGTCGTCGTCGAGGGTGTATTGATAACGGATGGCCGCTTTGGCCGACGCATAAAACTGGCTCAATTGCGCCAAGTCATTGGTGCGCGCAAATAAGCGATAGACCTGCTGGGCGTATTGCCCCGGATTCAAGGGGTGCTGACAGTGGTAGCGCGGATCGCGCATCGATGTCCCACCGCCATACGAAAAGGGAATTTCGCCATCGGCAATCTGGAAGTGCCGAAAGGCCGCGAGGACCCCTGCTTCGAGTTCGGGATAAAAGAACAAAATTGGGAAGTGGCCATGCATACGACAGACCATCGTTTCGGTGATGGGACAGCCTAAATGACTCTCGTTGTGCGTGAACCAGCCCTCAGCGCCCCACCATTCATCTTTGCGTGTTTTGGCGATCCAGATGGAGTTTTTGGCTAGACTATACAGGCTTTGTACCAAGCCATCGCATAGCCAATCAGGCATCCCGCTGGTGTAAATCACCCGTTGCCACGCTAGCACTCGCGTCGTCAATTCGGTGTAGCGTTGCCAGGCATCAGTGGCTACTGCCTGCACGCTGGCATAGCGCACCCCGTACTGATGTACGTGCGCTTCGTTGCCACTATCGCGCCAATGAGGCGCATACCAGGCCAACACCACACGCACGCGCTGGGTTTGGTGAGGTGCGAGGCGACATGCAATCCGCCCCGTCAAGGGGCCGTCATCGGCCGTCACCACCACCCCATCGCCATGCAACGTCACCTGGGCGGCCTTGCTGTTTTTTGATTGCGGTGGCGTAATCACCAGTGCGGTATCGAGGGATTGATCACTGGTATTGCATATTTCGATTTCAAATAAGGTCGCCGGGATGTTGCTGGCGACTGCATCGCCCAAAATCAACGGCGTCACCGCCCGAATCCCCAATGTAAAGGGCTGGTTCGCAAACGTACAATACATATCGGCCACCGGGAAGTGTCCCCAATAGGCGATATCGGCAGTCGATAGTGGCACGCTGTAGTGGTTGTTGACTTGGACCTGTAGCCATTCTTTGAAGTCACGACGGGGGGGCACGATGTCATTGAAAATCGAGCACAGGCCAATTTTGCCAGTACCTTCCAGCGTAAAATACCCCGTCCCCAAACCACCCATCGGCACGCCACTATCGAGGCGTTGGCCATCATAGACCACCCCAGGCACGGGTGTAGCAAATCCATCCGCCACTATCGTCGTCCACTGGTTGCGTGCCACATTCGCATCAAACGGCCACATTGCCATCGTGCTATCCTTTCAAGATACGTTTACCACTATCATTATGCCCGTTTGGGGCGCAGGGGGCGCATCGGCCACAATTCGCCACGGAAGCGGGTAAGTACCGCCAACGCCGTTGCATCATCGTGCAAATAGCGCTTCAAATGTACCATCATACCAGGGCTCGCACCAAACTCCGTCAGCGCTTCTTGCAAGGCTTCGGCATCGGTTTGGGCGCTGGCGAGGATTTGTTCACTGGCCGCCAGTTTCATTTCGTACACAAAACGGGACGGCGTCGCCGACGGCAACGCATCCCGCCCCAATCCAGCCGCCGGCAATGGCACACCGATGGTGAGCAATTGCTTGGCGCGGGTTATTGCCACATAAAACAAACGCCGCTCTTCTTCGATAGCATCCGAGCCCGCCGGCACCGCTTGGGGATCGTTGCGATCAAAGACTTCGGGCGAGCTGCCGTGTGCCGGCGTGTAGCCTTCGAGCGCCGCCGGAATCAACACGTGGTCGTATTCCAGCCCTTTGGCACGATAGACCGTGGTAAACAACACTTGCTGGGCTTCGTCGGCTTGCCCCGCCGTAGCGTCAAACCCTGCCAACCAGCCACAAAAATCATTGGCGCTGATTTGCAAATGCTCTACTACCGCAATCAAATGACGCACCGCAATACTACGCTCGGCTGCGGCTTCGCCCCGCCCATAGGCCCGCACAAAATGCTCGTCGAGGCGCAATTGTTGACTAAGGGTGCTCAACAGCTCGTAGCCGCTAGCTTGGTCACGCAACAGACGTCCTAGTTGCTCAAACAAAATCAACAGGTCGGTAATGCGTTCACGAGCCAGCAACGAAATTTCGGCTTGCTCGCTCAGTCGCGTCAACATCATCCGCAAGGTATGCGTTTGGGCGCCATCTTCGCGCACGGCCTGTTGCAACACCTCGCGTTGCAAGCCGCGCATGGGCGTATTGGCGATGCGGATAAAGCGGGTGGCGATTTCTTCGTTGAGGGGGGTATCAAGTGCGAGGAGCGTCGCCACATAATCAGCGAGCAAAGTATGCTCACGCCGTTGATAAAACGGTCCCCGCCCGAGGATGCGGTAGGGGATTTTGCGGAGCAGACAAGCGATTTCGAGTGATTGCAACTGCCCCAGCGTGCGCCCTAGCACCACCACACTGGCTGGCGCATGCATGCTACACCACGCCACCAACTGGTCACATAGCACGTCGTCGATAATCCCCGCCCGACTACTACGGTCTTCACAGATTTGCACGTTGGTGGTCGATTGCCAATCTGCCGCCACTAAGTCTTTGGCGAAGCGCACGTTGTTGCGCACAATCACGTTGTGGGCACATTGCGCCAACAACGGTCCAAAGCGGAAACTCTGGGTGAGTGGATAATCGACAATCTGACGATCCGCCAAACCCGTCCCAAACCGACTGAGCAGATAATCAGGTCGAGCGCCACGCCATTCGTAAATCGTTTGATCGTCGTCACCCACCACCATTACATCAGCGCTGGTGCCGGCCATTTTGGTGACCAACAATTGTTGGCCAAAGTTGACGTCTTGGTATTCGTCTACAATCAATACCCGCATCGCCCCGGTGACTTTACGCCAAAACTTGGGATGTTCGTCGGCTAATTGCACCAACAACGGCACAAAATCATCGAAGCCCACCGCCCCATAGCCTTGTCGCATTTCTTCGTAGCGAGCATACACCAACGGAATATCGCTACTCGTGGCATGCGCCGCCCGATCACTGCCGGACGGAATGAGTGCCGCCTTCCATAGCGTAATCGCCGCCGCCACCGCATCGACATCGACGGCACCATCCTCGACCACCCCTTCTTGCACCAGCGACTGGATGGCGCGGTGCATCATCAAGCGCGAGCGGTCGGTTTGCTCGTCGAGCCACCATTCTTTGGGCTCTTCGATCAGTTGCTCACCAATGGCTTGTTTGAGCCAGCGATAGGCAAAAGAATGAAAGGTATCGACCCGCGGTTGGTCGGCTTTGTCGGGGAGGAGCGTGGCGATCCGTTCGCGTAATTCATTGCGCGCCAAGGCATTGTAGGCAAATACCCGCACTCCCCGTGGGTCGACCCCTAATTCTTTGATCAGGTAGGCCACCCGTAGCACAATGGTGGTGGTTTTGCCACTGCCGGCCACGGCCAAGACGCGGGCGTGTTGACGGAGTGGATGGGCGATGATGGCGAGTTGTTCACTTGTAGGTGGTGGTATCTGCATATTTTTCTGGTAAAAACGCCGCCCCACGCTGGTGAGGCGGCGTCACGGGCACCGGGATGATTAATCGACCAAGGAACGCAAGTAGCGTACTGATTTGACAAAGCCTTCGTGGGGTGCAAAGGCGTCGTCTTCGTGCTCCACCGAAATCACGCCGTCGTAGCCGACTTGGCGCAAGGTGGTCAAGAATTCGCCCCAGCGGATGCGACCATAGCCGGGCAACACGTAGCGCCACCAGCCATCACCGTTCGAGCCGACACGGGCCCGGCGGGTGGGGTTGACCCATACGTCTTTGGCATGGACGTGGAAGATACGCTTTTGGAATTCGCGCACGCCATCGATGTAATCGATTTCTTGCCAGTCGAGGTGTGAAGGGTCATAGTTGAGCCCCATGTGCTCGTCTGGGAAGACTTCGAACAAGGTCTGGAAGTGCTCGAGATTCTGCAAATTGGTGGCATACCAGTTTTCAAACATGATTTTGACGCCGGCTTCTTTAGCCAACTTCATCATTGGATTCATGTGCTCGGGCATGTCTTCGCGAATGGTCTGGAGCCGGTTTTTGCCTGGAGTAGGGAAGCCAGCAATGGCACCCACCAACTCGACGCCCAGTTTGGGGGCCAGTTGAATGGCAGCCGGGAAGACTTTTTTGGACATCGCCAAATGCTCGGGGGTCACGCCGGTCATCATGGTGTGCCAGTAGCAGACAATGCTCGACAACGTGATGTTGTGCTTGGCCAACAAATTGTTGAGTGAGGCAATGTCGCTGTCGGTGACCGTCAAGGCATCAAAATTGCTGCCAGGACCAACGTCGAGCTCAATTTGCTGTACCCCGATTGACGCCGCCCACGGGATGAGTTTGTCGAGTGGTTCACGGCTTACGGGTGCGGTCAAAATACCAACCTTCATGGAAAAACCCCTCTCTGACGATACCTAATCTGCGACCACGGCCACCGGTTGGCCATGTTTTGCCGAAGCATATATTGCATCCATTAGTCGTGCCTGCCGCAACCCCAACATCGCGGGGCTAGGGGTGATGGCACGCCCAAGAATACACTCACGGAAGTTTTCTTGGATGGATTGCGTGGTAGGCACTGCGGGGTACTTGATCATTTGGCCGTTTTGCCAATGCTCCATCGTACCACCATAAATGCTGGTTTTCACGCTTCCACCCGTCCCTTGGATAAAAATTCCTTGCTCAAACACCGTGGCATCACCGCTCACTGCCGCGCTCCCCAATGTGCCATCGGCAAAGCGCATCACCACGGTGCCCGCAATGTCGACTGCTTCGCCTTTGTTGTTGACACAAGCGTAAACTTCGGTCACGGCTTGCCCCGACAAATACAGCATGGCGTTGAACATATGCGCGCCACTGTCATACAAATTACCGCCACCCGATTGCACCGGGTCACTGCGCCAGGTGCCTTTTTGGCTTTGGATCCACGGCTGGGCACAAACGCCGGTCACCAGTGACAAATTACCGAGTTTGCCGGCGGCAATCGTATCGCGAATATATTGGAATTCACAAGTAAATGGGCCGGGGAAGGCCACTGACAAGATTTTTTGGGTCTTATCGGCATGTTCGATTAATGCCAAGGCATCTTCGGTATCAATCACCATCGGTTTTTCAACCAAGACATGCGCACCGGCGTTCATGGCATCGATGGTTTGTTGGAAGTGTTGATTGTGCGGGGTTACAATCACCACGCCATCAAGGCGTTCGTTTTTGAGCATATCGTGATAATCGTGGTAGGTAGCAGGGAGGTTGGTTTTGTCCGAAACTGTTTCGCGGATAAACCGCTCCAAGTTATCGGCCGATGGTTCTGCAAGGGCCGCCACCTGGACACCAGGCAAGGCATCAAACATACGGCCGTGATGCCGGGCCATACCACCACAACCAATGATTCCAATCCGTACAATGTCACTCATACGAGCCTCCTTGCGCTCCACATCATTGTGGTTCTATGGTAGCACATTCTGGTCAATCCGGGGGCACATCACATACAAAAACGACTCCGAGATGGGGTGCATCTCGGAGTCGTTTTTGTGGACAACTTAGGCTTTTTTGGCGGGCATTGAGAGCGCGATGTCGTTCAATGGTTGCACCCCAGCCAACGAGAGTTCCTTGGCGAAGTGACAAGCCACAAAATGTTCATCACCGATATCTTGGAGCAGCGGGCGCTCTTGGCTACAGATATCTTTGGCGTAGCGACAGCGGGGGTGGAAGTAACACCCACTCGGTGGATTGGCTGGGCTCGGTACTTCACCCTGCAAACGAATCGGGCGGGTGCGCAAGCGCGGGTCAGCCTTGGGGATGGCATTGAGCAACGCTTCCGTATACGGATGCTTAGGCGTAAAGTAGAGTTTGTCGGTTTTGGCCATCTCGCCGATATAGCCGACATACATCACCGCCACCCGATCCGAA